>OMSZ01000226.1 GCA_900313855.1 uncultured Eubacteriales bacterium | reverse complement strand
GGATCATTCCTCCACGAGGACCTCTTAAAGTCTTATGTGTTGTAGTAGTTGTAACATGAGCATATGGTATTGGACTTTCATGCTCGCCTGCAGCAACAAGTCCTGCAATATGAGCCATATCAACCATAAGAACAGCTCCTACGCTGTCTGCGATCTCTCTGAATCTCTTAAAATCAATAGCTCTTGCATAGGCAGATGCGCCCGCTACAATAAGCTTAGGCTTGCATTCCTTTGCAATTCTTGAAACCTCATCATAATCGATAAAACCATCATCATTGACACCATAAGGCACAACATTGAAATACTTACCCGAAAGATTAACCGGTGAACCGTGTGTAAGATGTCCGCCATGAGCAAGATTCATTCCCATAAAGGTATCGCCCGGCTCCATAATAGCAAAAAATGCTGCCATATTAGCCTGTGCTCCTGAATGCGGCTGAACATTAACATACTCGCACTTAAAAAGCTCCTTTGCTCTCTCTCTTGCAAGATCCTCAACAACATCTACATACTGGCAGCCGCCATAATAACGCTTACCCGGATAACCCTCTGCATATTTGTTGGTAAGCGGACTTCCCATAGCCGCCATAACTGCCTTACTTACAATATTCTCTGAAGCTATAAGCTCAATATTCTCATTCTGACGGTTAATCTCGTCAGTCATCGCCTTAGCCACTTCAGGATCAAATCCGCTGATCTCATCAAAACTGTACATTACGCACCTCCATATTATGATTATTTTAGTCTCACCCTCACCTAAGTCTCACTAAAAGGCAGGGTATCTCCTTCAAAATAAATTATCTATAAAAATATTAATACTGATTATAGCCTGTACCATAGTCTGCTACATAATTAGCATTAAAATATACGTTCTTGTATTCCTGCTCCTCTTCTTCGGCAACAGCGCTCGGATCTTTATATGGAGCCGGAAGCGGCATCCAGGCTATAACACCTCTGTCCTTACTTTCTTTGCCACGGAAATCTGTCACAAATCCATGAAGACGGAAACTATAGGTACGAATATAAGTAGTCATTCCATCAGTACATATAAACTCATTACGGTCACGAATCTCTTCAACTGTCGGTTCTCTGTCTTCAATCAAAATCCATTCATTCATTGATTACAGCTTCTCCTTTCTCGTTTATACCTAATAGGATAACACGAAACCGTAAATGATTCAAGAAAAAATAACATTTATTTACTAAGAGCATCCTTCATGCTTTTTACGTATTCTCCAACATACGAAGGTGCTTCTTTTCCGTACTTTTCGATCAGCTTGACTATCGCTGAACCCACTATCGCTCCATCCGAAATCTCTGCCATTTTAGCAGCCTGCTCCGGAGTTGATATTCCGAAACCGATAGCACACGGAATATCCGTATTGTCCCTGACAACCTTGATTATCGACTTAAGATCGGTCTTGATCTCTGTTCTCATTCCCGTCACACCGAGACTTGAAACTATATACAGGAAGCCTTCAGCCTCCTTTGCTATCATTGCTATACGGTTCTCTGATGTCGGGGCTATAAGTGAGATAAGATCAACTCCATACTGGTGGCATAGCGGAGCAAATTCATCCTTTTCTTCATAAGGAAGATCCGGCAAAATGATCCCGTCAATCCCGATATCCTTACAAGTCCCGATAAATCTGTCTGCCCCATAGGAGAACACAACATTGGCATAAGTCATAAATACTAGTGGAATCTCTACATCCTTTCTGATCTCCCTTACCATGTCAAACACCTTATCGGTTGTCACTTTGCCTGATAAGGCTCTTATATTAGCCCCCTGTATAACAGGTCCTTCAGCAGTCGGATCAGAGAATGGGATTCCTAATTCTATAAGATCTGCGCCGTTATCAACCGCAGCTCTTATAACCTTTTTAGTTGTTTCTATATCCGGATCACCGCATGTAACAAATGCGATAAATGCCTTACCGTTTTCAAATGCTTTTTTAATATTACTCATGGATATCCTCCCCTCTGTAACGCGCGATAGCAGCACAATCCTTATCGCCCCTGCCCGAGATCGTAATAACTATGATCTTATCGGAACTCATTTGTGGTGCGATCTTAACAGCATGCGCAACAGCATGCGCTGATTCGATCGCCGGTATTATTCCTTCTGTTTTTGCAAGATATTCGAAAGCGCATACCGCTTCCTCATCGGTTACCGGAACATATTCCGCGCGGCCGATGTCATG
>OMSZ01000224.1 GCA_900313855.1 uncultured Eubacteriales bacterium | reverse complement strand
TCAAGCTTTGGCTTGCCAAATGGTCCCGCCTTCTTACTTTTGTATATTATAACCCTGGTTCCGGACTTACAATTATCATATATCCATTTGACCCCGATGCATTGCATCCTTATACAACCATGTGATGCCGAAGTTCCAAGCTTATTGTATTCCGATACATCCAAGGAATCATTATTCCCATAAGATTTGTAGGGTGTAGTGTGAAATAGTATATTCCCATGGATAACCGCTGTCCATTGACTGTATGTGTTGTAAAAAAGACTTCTGTATCTAAACTTTTCTCCAAGAAAAAAGCTGCCCGACTTAGTTCCTACCCCGGGTGAACACAGAAAGGATCTGACGGGGATCCTGTAACCCTTATTACCATCCTTTGCATAGATGGTCACAACACATCTTTCTGTATTAACCTTAATGAGATACTTACGCTGCCGCTTTTTTAAGAAACTCTCAACATTCTTAATGACCTTCCCATCCATATCATAGTAGTATATAAGGCCATTCTTTTTCTTTGTTTTGACCTTCAAAACCTTTTGCGTTCCCTTTTCGTCATAAGGTCCCATTATCTTCTGCCCGGAGACAGGATCATTTATATACGCAGAAACCGTAAGCTTATATTTCTTTGAATACTTAAGTCCTCCGACAACAAACTCACAGTTCTTATTACCCTTAACGGTTTTCAGATCTCTTATCGTACCGTCATCTTCAATGTTATAGATACAATATCCATCCGCTTTCTTAACACGTTTGATCTTAACAAGAAAGTCATTCTTCGATATGACAGAGACGCTTAAAATATGCGGACACTCTAAGCCCACCTGCTCAACAGCTTCGGCTGTCTGCGCATCAGTTTCCCCCAAAGAGATAACCGGTATCAGCAAAGCAAAAACCAATATTAAGATCAGCCTTCCCCTAAGAACATATCTCTTCATAACAAATCCTGCCTTATCCTTTATCACCTGATCACAGATCAATATCAAGCTCAACAGGGCAGTGATCCGAGCCGAATATCTCTGTATGTATCTTCGCATCTACAAGCTTATCCTTTAACTCTTCCGAAACAAGGAAATAGTCAATGCGCCATCCCGAATTCTTCTCTCTGGCTTTAAACCTGTATGACCACCATGAGTAAATGTCAGTCTGATCAGGATAGAAATATCTGAATGTGTCGATGAAACCACTACCTAACAGTTCTGTCATCTTAGCGCGCTCCTCATCCGTAAAGCCGGCATTTTTCCGGTTGGTCTTGGGATTTTTCAGATCTATCTCATTATGGGCGACATTCATATCACCGCACACAATGACCGGTTTTTTAGCAGCAAGTCCTTTAAGATAATCCCTGAAGGCATCCTCCCATGTCATTCTGTAATCAAGACGCGCAAGCTCATTCTGGGAATTAGGCGTATATACCGTTATCATATAATGATCCTCATATTCCAAAGTGATAACCCGCCCCTCATGGTCATGCTCTTCGATACCAATGCCATAAGTTACACTTATCGGCTCTTTTTTAACAAAGATCGCTGTTCCCGAATATCCTTTCTTCTCAGCATAATTCCAATACTGATAATATCCCGGCAGACTAAGCTCTAGCTGGCCCTCCTGCATTTTGGATTCCTGAATGCAGAACACATCAGCATCAGCCTCCTTAAAATAGTCCTCAAAGCCCTTAGTCACGCAGGCTCTTATACCATTAACATTCCACGAAATAAGCTTCATAATATATTTTCCTCCTTAGTTCATCCATAAGTTAGATCATTATCATCCCCGAATCGATCAGTCTATAATTCTATAACTATATCCTTTATCTGTATCTTCCTATCTCCATGATAGATAAAGAACAGCGGATGTGTTCCATCCTCAATATTAACCGCAGTCAAAATCTTATGCCACTGCATACTTTGCTTTGAAGCAGAAAGGTCAATATTTTTCATTTCATTATCTTCAGCATAAATACCGCCGATCAATATGCCTTCTTCGTTATAATCCAAAGCGATCCTTCCGACAGCATCACCGTTAATATCTGTAAAGATATCTATATAGCACTTGTCCTTAAGACCAGCCTCTGCATGATGTGCCATGCTCTTATCCTCAGCTCC
>OMSZ01000222.1 GCA_900313855.1 uncultured Eubacteriales bacterium | reverse complement strand
GCTTTTATCTAATTCTGCTGCCTTACTTATTATTTCGATTATCTGTTCTTTCATAGAATTCTCCTTCTTTTATATTTTTAAATTGTACATATCTTAAATTGTTTTTACCTCTTGATCGGGAACGAGAACCTTACATTGGTTCCGGAGATTAAGTCACCCTCAATCTGAAGCTTACCATCTAACTGATAGATCGTTTCCGTTAATTTGTGGAGACCGGAATGCCATGCGGCTCTATCAAGATAGTCATCAGGTATACCGACTCCGTTATCATTTACATACACATCTATCAATCTACTGCTGATAAATATCTTCGCGGTAACGCGGTTGGCATTGCTGTGCTTGAAAACATTATTCATAACTTCGCGAAGCATAGAGATCAATCGTACCGTGATCACGGCAGGAAGGTCAAGCTCATGCTCGGTACAGTCACAGGAATAATCTATCATACATTCGGGATGCGCTTTTTTGTAGGCGTCGAATAATTTATCCACCTGATCCCAAATAGGCTGCTTGGTGTCAATATTATAATTGAGATGAAACAGTACCTTGTCTAATGAGTTAAGGATTCCCTTCTGTGAACCGATAAGCTCCGTTAATGTTACCATAGCCCTGCTTATATCGGAATGTAATAGCCATTTTAAAACATCGAGCTTATTAAGATTAGAAATAAGTTCTTCCTTAACATTACGATTAAGTGCTCCGGCACAGCGGTAGCGGTCATAATCCTCTAATCTAAGCATATTATAGTTGTGAGAGGATTTGTCCTCTGTATCTGCTGTCTCAATGAATTCTATACCTAAGTCGGTCTCGTCCGCAACGGCATTTTTGCTTTCTTTTTTGCCGATTAAAACAGTATGGATACATTTACCTGCTTTGGACAGCATATCTACCTGTTCTTTATAAAAGGCAATGTCAGCCTCTAATTGTTTTATTCTGTTTTGCAGACTTTCCTTTGCATCCACTAAATCATTGATCTGCTCAGCTAACTGGGCGCCTCTGCTGATCGTTGAGCTTCTTATTTCAGAGAGAGGTGAGAATACATTTCTTCGATCTTCACCCTGATAAGTGTATAAGTCTCTGGTCTTTTGCAGTGTCTCGATCTGAACCTCTAATTCAAAAAGCTCGGTTTTTAATTTCTGGATCAGTTCAAGATTATCAAGGTATGTCTTGTTAAAATACTCTAAGGTTTTAGTGTTAGCCTCTTCAATTATACTTAGTGGATTCTGTTCTTCATTTGTCATTGTATAACCCCGTATTGTTTATTATATATAGAAATCGTTGTCTTTGTATTTCCTTCTTCGATGTCGTCTGCGTTTGTTTCTGTGATTGTTTGTATATCTGTTTCTTCGCTCATTTCTTTGTCTTTCACGTATTGCCCGTAGAAGCAGAACAAATAAAAATAAACCTAAAATGATACCGACGATTATAATTAGTAATATTAAAATGATACTGTGCCCCTTGGAATTATCGTTATTCTGTATGGCCTGTTCATTTTCCGTGGTTATTATTGAAGATAGAGAGGGAGTTCCATTAGTTATCGGAGTGTTACCGATCTGTTCGCCGTTATACAGAAAATCAATCTCACCAAGTATGTTGTCCTTAGCCTTCTCATAAAGATTGATCTGTCTCTCTATCTTTGTGGTATCAGTAGACTTCTTAATAAGCATACAATAATTTTTGTCCACGGTCAAATTCACAAGGTTGTGGTTTATACTGTTGTAATAATTATCGAGAATATAATTGTGTTCCATTTCATCTGCCTGATCCTTGGTAAATGAGAAATCGGACAGGGGATAAAAATACATATAGTTATTATAACAGTATTCGTATAGTGCTTTTGAATCAGTAAATGTATATTTTAATCCATCACAATCAAGAACTACACATATAAGCTCAAGACCGTCTTTTTTGGCAAAGGTGACAAGTGTGTTATTAGCATTAGTGGTATAACCGTTCTTGCCGCCTTCACAGTATTCGTAGTAGTATGGATTGGCAGGATTGATCATCTTAGTTCCGGTCCACAACGGTCTTGCCTCATCGGTTAGATTGGTTGGAGGGATCGTGTAGCTTACGGTTCCTGCTATTTCACGAAACTTATCATTTTCCAATGCGGCTTTCATGATAAGAGCCATGTCATAAGCCGTTGTATAATGGTCATCGTCATGAAGTCCGTTAGGAGTAACGAAATGTGTATGTTTACAGCCTAATTCCTCTGCCTTTTTATTCATAAGCTTTGCAAATGAGGCCGCATCACCGGCTATCAATTCGGCAAGCTCGTAGGCGCATTCATTAGCTGAATTGACCATAGTGGCATATAAAAGATCACGATTTGTGACCTGTTCTCCGACATCAAGACCAATATTAGTACTGCTTCTTTCAATTCCCCAGATAGCATTTTCAGACATGGTTACTACCTGATTCATATCAAGATTATGCTCTAAGGCAATAAGTACAGTGATGACCTTGGTTATACTAGCGGGATATTTACCGACGTCGGAGTTTTTCTCGTATAAAATCTGACCTGTTTTGGCGTCCATTACTATTGCTGCCTGGGAAACTATGTCCGGTGCAAGAGATGGATCGCCCGGATATTCTGTTGTCTCCGGATGCTCCGAGTTATTGCTTCCGCTTTCCGTAGCGTGACTGTCAAATGCTATGGAAAAACAGAGCAGTAACGTAAGCATAAGAACTGACCATTTTTTCATGAAAAAACTCCTTAAATATCTATCAAATGACACTCGCTTAATTTTATTATATATCATAAGGGGTGTCAAGTTTGATAAGTGTAAGGATATTTAAGAAAACTAAGGTAAAAAATATAATTAATTATGAATTTGTAAGATACAATATAAGGTAAATAATTGGTAAAAAATGGAATATCTTGTATTTATATGATTAAAAGTCTCATATGGCATGAAAAATCAAGCTTTTAAATGAAAAATACTTGTTGACATAATAGGTTTATTAATGTAAATTAAATATTAGATATGTGCAGAATTATTACAGTTTTACAGAAATTTATAAAGGTTAGTAATGATAACATAATTATAACAGTAATGTTGCAGTAAAGTGGAATGATGATCATAGTATGAAAGGGGAACGTTATGAGAATGAGAAAAGGATTTCGAAGAGTAATATCGTTAGCGGCAGCAGGAATTATGGCCGTGTCGCTGTTTACTGTTTCCGGAACGATTAATACCGGAAAG
>OMSZ01000009.1 GCA_900313855.1 uncultured Eubacteriales bacterium | reverse complement strand
CTTGTACCCCGACTGAGTATAGTTTGACATAACCCCCACCTACACCTAAGCTTAGAGGTGGGGGATTTCTCCGACTGAGTTAAAATATCTGTATACCATCCCCGAAATATCCCGTATCATTTCTACAGAACCATTCCCGTTATTTGACATCACTACTATTATATAGTCCGCGCCTTCCGAATACACTATAGCCGCGTCATTTTCAGCAAAAGAAGTCTCGCCTGTCTTATTGGCAACAGTAACTCCCTTCGGAAGCCCTGCCGGCAGCTTCCCACGTCTTTGCTGAGCTTTCAATAGCTTTATCATCTTCTTGGAACTCTTTTTGTTTACTGCAGTACCGCGATACATTCTCTCTAAAGCCCAGCCACAGTCCTTTGTACTTGTGACATTCCTTTTTGAGCACTTACCCATTTCTACCAAAAACCGTGTTTTACCATATCCGTTATCCCGGCAAAATCTGTTGATCTTATTGGCTCCGGCGCTGAAGGTTTTCTTTTTCGTAAGCATTTTGGTAAGCTCATTAGCCGCTTCATTATCACTTACAGTGATCATTTTTCTGATACTGCTTTTTAGTGAAGAATCCTCTGAAAGCTTTTTCTGTTCCACTTCTTCATATACCGAAAGCATCACAAACAGCTTTATCAGACTTGCCGATGGCAGCTTCTTATTATTAATAAGTAAATATTCGTTCGTATCAAGATTCTTGACATATACTGACCATTTACCTTTTTGTCCGGAAAGCTTTTTGTTAAGCTTCCTTTTAAGCTTTGTAAGCCCCTTCTTACCACTTTCCGGAGAAAATGCTTCTTTTGATAAATCCTCAACCGGATTTTCAACGGTGCTGTCAGATATATCTTTGGCACAAGCCCTGTTCCCGCTGCCAAAACCAATTATAAGCATTATCGCTATAGTAACAGGCAAAATCCTTTTAAGATCATTTATATTCATATCTACTATCGATACTCCGTAATATTCTAAACGAAAAACAAAAATCCAAATGCAATTATACATTAAATGCTTACTATTCACAAGTTTGTTTTAAAAGTTCAAATACATGTGAAAAAGGGAAGTTCCTATTTCACAGCTAAACTGTGAATTGTAACAAAGAGGCTGTCTTACTTTGTAATGGTAGCATACCATGAACAAACAGACAGCCTCTTTAATAATACTTTTAATATGCAAAGGTATTAATTACCTTCTATTGTTAATAACATTTTCTAATATACGAAACTTATAATTAACTTAAACCCGTTAATTACTCGGCATCAGAATATTCTGTAGCCCATGTAGCGATAGTTCCGTCGTTTAACATCTTCTGAACGGAAGCATTAACCTTATCAAGAATCTCTGCATTACCCTTCTTAACAGCAATTCCATACTCCTCGTTCTCGAATACAGACGAATCCTCAACAATCTTAAGACCTTCATTGTCTTTAACATACTTCTGTGCTGTTGCAGAATCGATAACTACTACATCACATTTTCCGTTAACAAGCTCAAGTATTGTCTCTGTTCCCTTCTTGAAAGCCTCATACTCATATCCAAGATTCTTAACACACTCTTCACCTGTATAACCCTGAATAACTGCAATCTTCTTTCCTTCCATATCAGAAGCCTTTGCAATATCGGAATCTTCTTTAACGATCATAACCTGTGTAGCTGTATAATATGGAACCGAGAAATCAACGGCTTCTTTTCTCTCGTCTGTAATAGACATTCCGGCAATTACAGCATCAACCTGTCCGTTCTCAAGCGCGATAAGCAAAGAATCGAACTCCATGTTCTCAATCTTAGCAGTCATACCGTTGTCATCAGCGATCTGCTTTGCTATCTTCATATCGATACCATCGAAATCATCTATAACTCCACCGCTTGTAACAAATTCAAATGGAGGAAACTCGGCGTTTGTACCAAAGGTAATTGCATCACCGTTACTGCTTACATTAACCTCTGCGTTATCACCAAGATCTCCTGAAACATCGGAACCACCACATCCTACAAGTACAGACATTCCAAGTACGCCCATTGTAAGAAGTGCAAGATACTTTTTCATTTTCTTCATAGTTTTTCTCCTTTTTCTTATACTTATTAATAATGATCCCTCAAGTTAACTTATCAGTATCTGACATAATAAAATCTTTCGGGAAACATTTATATTTCTATAAATGCATATTGCATTTATGAATATCCTCATATAGCCTATCTAACGGCCGTTGGTTACTATAACACTTTACTTAAAAACAGCTTTGTTCTCTCATTCTGCGGATTATCAAAGATCTGTTCCGGCGTTCCGCTCTCCATTACAAGACCGCCATCCATAAACAATATTCTTGTTCCAACCTCTCTTGCAAAGCCCATCTCATGAGTTACGACCACCATCGTCATGCCGCTCTTGGCAAGCTTTTTCATTACGTCTAATACATCCCCGACCATTTCCGGATCAAGTGCTGACGTAGGCTCATCAAAGAGCATGATCTCAGGCTCCATAGCTAACGATCTCGCAATAGCGATTCTCTGCTTCTGCCCACCGGAAAGCTGTGCCGGATACGCATCCGCTTTCTCGGAAAGACCAACGGTAGTCAACAGTTCATTTCCCTTTTTTATCGCTTCCTCTTTGGTCATCTTGCCAAGCTTTACGGGAGCTAAAGTAATATTCTCCATAACCGTAAGATGCGGAAAGAGGTTAAAATGCTGGAACACCATTCCCATCTTCTGTCTTACTCTGTTAACATCAACTCCGGGAACATTTATCTGCTCATTATCGACCCAGACCTCTCCATCATCAGGTGTCTCAAGCAGATTAAGACAACGAAGGAATGTACTCTTACCGGAACCGGACGGTCCAATCACAACCACAACCTCTCCTTCTTCAATATTCTCATTGATATCCGATAAAACTTCCAGATTATTAAAACTCTTTTTTAAATGCCTGACTTCTATCATAATATGTATCCTCCGGCTAACACTTTAGCAGTTGTCTGTTTTTAGCCTACCTGGCGTCTGATTTTCTAAGCCCCGCCTCAATCTTTGAGAGCACAGTAGTTAATATCTTAATAAGTACAAAATAAATGACCGCCGTTCCAAACAACGGAAGAAAAGGCTTATACGTAGCACTCTTTATAAAGTCTCCAGCCTTTTGAATATCCACGAGGCCGACATAACCAACTATGGCAGTCTCCTTAATAAGAGTAATAAACTCATTACCCAGGGCAGGGAATATATTTTTCATTGCCTGGGGTACTACTATACTCATCATCGTCTGTTTTGAATTAAGTCCCAAAGAACGACCGGCTTCAGTCTGCCCTTTGTCAACAGATAATATACCCGCACGGATTATCTCCGATACATAGGCGCCGGAATTAATGGAAAATGCTATCGCCGCTATTATCCATTTCTCCCATCTTACAGACGCGAACACAACAAAATATATCAGCATCAGCTGTGTAACGGATGGTGTTCCCCTGATAATATCCGTGTACACTTTACCTATAATATTCAAACCCTTCTTCTTAGAAAGATTGCAAAGAGCAATAATAAAGCCGATTAATATTCCGAGTAACGCGGCAAGCAAAGCAACCTTGATCGTGACTCCGATACCATCAATCAACAATTTATAACGGTCATCTTTTATAAAACTTTTATAAAAATCTTCCTGAAATGCAGAAAACCAGTTCATCTGTCCGTCCTCTCCTTATCATAAAAGGATGATACCCGCCTCTTTTAAGGAGGCATACATTTATAAAGCGGAAGGTGTTAAGCACCACACGCACTACTTACTGAACACCAATGGCGTTCTTAAAGCCTTAATAGATGTTCATCCCAAAAACACCTCAACTTACTAAGTATGCCATATATACCTTATAAAGTCAAGGAAAACCGTATTATAGCACAGTAAACAGCATTATATTTAACAATAAAAAAGACAACAGATAAAGTATATCGACTACCTTATCTGCCGTCTTACTAAAAACTTTCTAATTACACAAGATTTCAATTAAATGTAATCATCCGTGTTCGGAACTGTCACCCCAAAGACAGTTCCGATATAATCTTTCACACACGTTTCTAATAAAAATCTTCTCTATAAAATCTTTTTCTAACTAAATAAAATCCTTTCCTACAAAATAAAATCCTTTCCTACATTCAGTCTCTAATAAAGAGAGATGCTTCCATGTCTTTTCCCCGAAATGACAATACATAAGATTTCTTCTATATTATTATAATCAGAATCACTCTCCTCCCTTAAAAAATCATATAATTAACCTGTTACGTTACGTGATGCATAAGCTGATCTAGCGGCTAGATATTACGTATGTGGTTGAATACCACATACACGGTATTTCGAACTACCTGTATAAATAATACATCATTCGCCTAAATTTTTCAATGAATATTTTATAAAAAATAATATATAAAATATTTTTATTATGAATAAATATTTATGAATATAAATATTTTTTTATATTTATGTATTTTTTATGAAACTCTTTACTTATTTAAAATTTATGATAAACTATATAAAATGATTTTTGATAAACCCATTTATATCTAATCATTTTTTCGTGCGAATTCGATATACTAATTATAGAAGTAGAGATACAAAAGGAGATGATTCTATGAAATTAGAAAGATTAAGTGAGAATCAGATTCGCTGTACTTTGAATAAAGCAGATCTAGCAGACAGAGAGTTAATGCTCAATGAATTAGCTTATGGTACAGACAAGGCCAAAGAGCTTTTCCGTGATATGATGGAACAGGCTTCAGTGGAATTGGGCTTTGAGGCTAATGATATTCCTCTTATGATAGAAGCAATACCCATCTCACCGGAATGTCTGATATTAATTATTACAAAGGTTGAAGATCCTGAAGAATTAGACACACGCTTTGCAAGATTTTCAAAATATACTGATATTGAGATTGATGACGAGGACAATGAAGATAGTGAGACTGATTCTTCTGATGACGAGCTTTCATTGATTGATACCACCAGCTCTTTACTAGATACACTTTCCAATATTGTTGAGAATATTGAGCAGGCAAAGAAGCAGAATGAATCAGGCAATAATGCCAATTTCATACCATTGTCCGCATCACTTAGAGAAAGCGCTTCCAAGTTAGCTTCCAAAGACAAAGAGAAAAGCAGCAAGAAAAAGCCTTCAAATAATATAAGCTATCGTATATTCTCGTTCCAGAATATTAACGATATCAGCAAGGCGGCAAGTATGGTTTCTTCTATATATAAAGATGATAATTCTCTTTATAAAAGTCCGATAGACAATTTGTATTACCTTATTATCCATAACAAAAACGGTGATACGGAAAACTATCAGAAGACCTGCAACCTTTTAAGTGAATACGGCACTAAGATTAATGGCAATTATGCTATGCCGTATTATTTCTCTGAACACTTTACTCTTATAATCAAAGATGATGCCATACAGACTTTGGCAAGCATCTAATGTACTGTAATTATTTGATATATCAATCAGGACTGGCAGAACGTATTTCTTAGATAGAATATACAGATCAATATAAGAGGACCGATACATATTATGCATCGATCCTCTTTTTGTTTTTCACTTATTAAAAAAGACTTTTAACAACCCTGATTATATCTCCTGTCTCTTTACAAACAGTACTATCAAGCCTACTACGGCAAGTAAAAATGCTGCCGCTAATGGAATTACCGGTACAGAATCACCGGTCTTTGTCGCAGATTGTGTAGTCTTTGAAGTTACCGAAACCTCGCCTTCCTTGTCAATACGAACCTCTGCTACGGTTGTCTTATTCTTAACAACCTCCACATCCACCTCCGCATTCTTTGTTACGGTATATCCTTTCGGTACTTCTGTCACCGTAACTGTATAATCACCAACAGCAGCCTTCTTAATGCTTACCTGGCCCACATTGTTGGTTGTATATTTTGAAGTATTGCCGTTAGGCTTTGTAACAACAATCTTGGCACCCGGAACAACACTTCCTGTTTTTTCATCAAAGATGGTGATCAAAAGATTGCCCTTTCCGTTATCCTCCTCATCATCTTCATCGTCTTCGTCGTCATCACTCTCAGTTGTAGTCTTCTTCTTAGTGGTTACCGTCTTCTTCTCCGTTGTAACAGAAACCTCAGATGTTGTAGTCTGCTGAGTAGATGTAGTGCTTTCTGTTGCCTGCTCACTGGCAGTCTGTTGTCCTGTCGTTGCCTGCTGTCCTGTTGTTACCTGCTCGCTGCTGCCTTCCTGCGTTGTGGTTGCTTCCTCGGATTTGTCTTCCTCATACTTATTAATAAGCTTGACACCGGATTGTTCATTCGGCAGAACATCAACAGTTACTTTATCACCTGTGCCATTGGTATCTATACCATCTACAGTAACTGTATTAGTTATCGTAAGTTTCTTTCCAGTCACGTCACAGCCTGTTTCCGTTACTACATATGTACCTACAGGAATATCATCTATAAGGTAAGCTCCTGTGGTATTAAGCTCACTGAACTTAATAGTCTTTATTACGTTACCATCTTTACTTACTGTAAATGATATATTAGCTTTTTGCTCGGCAGTGAGAGCTTCTCCTTCAAATATCTTCCTGATATTTAATTTACCCTTGGCATCCTTAACAGCATAAATATTTTCAAAATTAACTGTAGTAGTCTTACCGTCACCCACTTCCGCAGCAGCGGCTTTTCCCATCTGCAGCTTGTCTGTACCGATAGAATACTTAACCGTTACCGTCTTTCCGGTTATATCCTCTGTTGTCTCTGTAACATTATACGTTCCAACCTTAAGATCATTAAGAATAAGCTTATAGGTTCCATCTGCCTGAAGCTTAAGTCCCTCTGCATCGGTTTCTGAAATCTTAAATGTTTTATTATACCCATCAGGACCTGTTATGGTAAATCTTAATTTACCTTCTCTCTCTTCTTTGGTAAGCTCACCTTTTATAGTCTTGATAAGCTCAAGTCTGCCTTTTTTAGGCTTGACATATTTATTAGTAACAACAACGTCTTCCTTTTGTTTATCTGTTTCGATCTTTTTATTATAATTGTCCGTTATACCAACCTTAGAATACCCAGCCGCAATATCTTCAGCTGATATAGCCTCTTCAACCTTATATGTAGTCCCTAACGGAATATCAGTAATATCTATAGTTCCATTAGCAGACAAGTCAAACACCTCTGCAGTATTTGCAGTAAATGATATCATTTTTGATCCGGCACCATTAACATTTACAGCATAACTTCCGGCTTTATCAAAGGATATTTTGATCGGGAACGTTTTCCCGGCAGGAAGTGTATCACTTCCGCTATCCATAACTTTCTTTACATGTAATTCCCCGGCTGCTTTCTTAGGTGTAATATACTTATTGGTAACGTCAACTGTCGCTGTAGTGCCCTTTGCAACATTTACCTCTTGTAAGCCCTTAACCTCTAATGTATACTCAGGTACTCTTGAATCCTTCTCCTCCACAGTATATTTTCCTACCGGAAGATTGCTTATAGTTACCGAACCATCCTTTGATACAGCAGGAAGATAAACGACAGCAGTTGTACCTATGGTCCCATTTATATCCGTAACATATTTGCCTTCCTCATTCTTTACTGCAAACTGATATGATGAAGGTGCCGTAATTCCTTTCGCTTCACTAACATCAAGCTTTTTGGTAATCTTAAGACTACCTGTATCCTTAACATATACGTTATTAAGTGCGACCGTCTTATTATCTCCGTCTGCTGCTAAGGTCGCAGTACCGCTATATACTCCGGTATCACTTAAGGTACAGTTGGCGATTGCAGCTGAAGCCTTATCCTCGGTAACAGTATATGTATCAAGCGGCAGTCCGTCGAACAGCTTTGTTTCTCCTGCCTTGATCGTATGTTTTACCTCTGTAGCGCTTTCTGAACCATCTGCTTTTATCCATTTTCCGGCTTTATTTTTAACCGTAAATGTATACTCTTTCCCACTTGCAGATGCAGGAACTCCGGTTACAGCTTTTGTAACCTTTATGGCACCGGTATTATCCATTACCTTATTATATATTCCACCTAAAGTGAATTCCACACCGGTCATTGCTATCTCATCATTGGTTGCATACACCTTACCGTCTTGCTTATCAGAAGCTGTAAGATACTTCCATGATGAAACCACAAAGCTTAATTTATCTCCGTCTTTTTTGACAGTAAGCTTAATATCAATCTCTCCATCAGAATTCTTAATCTTATCTTTAACCGTACCCGGATTTTTTTCCTTGATCACATAATAATGCACACCCGCATCGGTAAAAGTAAGCACCGGGAATTTGATCTTGTTCTTCGCATTGTTAGAAACGGTCTGTGGCGTCTTGCCTGAAATATTAAAATCACTACCGGTTTCATAAAAATCAAAAGAATATTCATTTTCTGCATTATAGATAGTAGTATCCTCTATTAACGGGTTATCGTTAAATGAGTGTGTATATGCTTTACGTGCCGCAAAATGCATCTGACCCTGGGTATCCTTATTAAGATCCTCTCCACGCTTCTTATAGATATAATGCCACTCAGCGCTGGAATTGATAACCTTACCTGCAGTCGCAAGCCAGCCGGCACTTGAACCCTTAATATCAGTATTGGCTGAAGCATTAGGAATTATAAATGCGCCTGCAACGGTATTAAGAGTTATGGTAGTTGCTTTATTCAGATTCCATATTACTTTCTGTGCTATCTCTTCATCAACATCATCATTATGAGCAGTTGAGTTACCGTTGTTTGTATCGGAATGTATCTCTTTATTAGACTTATCAACTACTGTAACTAAAAATTTGTTTAAATGTACTTCCGTATCGCTGATATTAAAAACTATTTCCGTACTCGAATATTTCTTAATGTTAAGTGAATCCATAAATGTTCCATCAGATTTATACAGCTCTCTGAATTTTGAATCAGAAGGGATACTGATATAAACAACGGAATTCTTATATTTCGCATCAGAAAGATCAAGAGTATAGTGATTAAGATCAACATTTGCAGGGTTGTTAGACTCATAAGTCTTGATATCAAATGAGGTTGCCTTTGAATATAAACTGTTTGAATTCTCTTGAATATTCTTAATCATGGAATCCACATTATTATTAATACTTTCCTGAGAAGATATTTTCCAAACTATCTCGGCCGGAGCTCCGCTGTCAACAGTACAGCCCATATCTTTAACCGCCTGAGTCGTCTCAATATTAAATTTCATGG
>OMSZ01000055.1 GCA_900313855.1 uncultured Eubacteriales bacterium | reverse complement strand
CTTTTCCCATATTATCTTATTTCCCTTGCTGCAGCTAACGCTATATTCTCCCAATCGTTTTGTTTACCCGATTTACAGCTTCGCTTAATTTCTGTACATACTGCCTTATTATCAGCAGACATTATTGCATTGGCTATTGTTATTGTAATATCATCACCAACGACCTTCGCCCTTACCGCTATCGGCTCGTGACAGCCTGCATTTAACAGCTTAAGAATCCTCTGCTCTGCCATAAGCTCTGCAAATGCTGTTTTATCTGAAATTCTATCTATATATGAAACTATGTCATCATCTTTCCTTGTCTCTATAGCTATTATCCCCTGTCCTCCGGCAGAAAGAATCTCCTCCTCCGAAAAATAGTGATAATTCAAATCCTCCTCCTCTAACAAGCCCAATCTTTTAAGTCCCGCCACCGCAAGCAGCGCACCGTCATATTCTCCATTTTTCACCTTAGCTATTCTTGTCGGAACATTACCTCTTATGGACTCACATTTAATCAACGGATACAATTTCTCTATCTGACTTTTCCTTCTCGGACTGTCAGTGCCAATCGTTATTTCCTGCTTAATATCATCAAGAGACTTAGGGATATCTTTTCTATACACAAGTACATCCCTTACATCCTCTCTTTCAAGAGCCCCTGCAATAGTCAGCTTATCCGGAATATTCACAGACATATCTTTTGCGCTGTGTACGGCAATATCTATTCTGTCCTCGAGCAAGGCGCTCTCTAATTCCTTTGCAAAAACTCCTGTCCCCTTGAACTCATAAAGAGGTGTTCTTCTGTCCTTGTCCGCCTCTGTATGTATGATAACTCTCTCGGTAATTACATCAGCAAACCTGTGCTTTAATTCCTTTTCAACATATTCAGTTTGAATAAGAGCTAACCTGCTCCCTCTTGTTCCTATCCTTATCCGTCTCATCTTAATCGTTATCCTTATATAAATAATTTCTATTTATCCTTATACTTTAGCAATATATCCTCGACTACTTCTAAGGGCAGATTGCCCTCATGCTCCTCTCCATATACGAGCAGCTCCTTGAAAAAATCCTTTCGCTCACAATAAAGACTTATCTCGTCTAATGCCCGTCCTCTGTATTCTCCTAAAATATCAATCAGCTTACCGTAATAAGCAGGAAGATTTTCCGCAATCTTATTCCTGATGTGGCCTGCTGCAACAGGACTGTTACCTCCCGTTGAAACGGATATCACCAATTCTTCTTTTTTTAACACTGCCGGAAAATAGAACGAGCTTTTTTCTTTCTCATCGACAACATTTACAGGAATCCTTCTCTCCCTGCACAGCTCTGACACAAGCGTCTGAACCTTTCCATTGTCTGTTGCAGCGATAACAAAACAGCTTTCATCATCAATATCAGACACTTCAAACTTCTTTTTACAAAGAGTAATCCGATTTTCTTGCGTCTTGGCAAGGCTTATAAGCTCTACACAGAAATATTCACTTATAACTCTTATCACCGGACCAAACGGCAGCAGAGTTTTAATCTTATGATAGGCTACCATTCCGCCGCCTATTACCGTTACATCTTTATTCTCAACTTCGACCATTAAAGGGAAACAAGCCATATACTATAAGCCTCCCACTTCCTGTAGATATATTTTTTCCAACACATTTTTCAAGGTTTCGGAATCCAATATCTCTTTTAAATAATATATCATTTTAAAAAGCCATGCCTCGCCGTCCGGTTTTATCAGCAAAAAATTTCTTACGAGCAGCCTTTTCACAACCTCATCAACACACTGCAGCACGATCATTTCCATTTTCCTCGCCTCTGAAAGCTTTGCATCATTATTGCTTGACGACAAAGCATTAAAGTAATCCATGTCAAGCAATTCAACGTCCTCTAATAAAGACGCATCTTTATCAATGTCAAATGGAATCGCCAGATCAATAAGCAAAAGCGGTCTGTCCTGTCTATAGCTCTTGGAAAGCTCACTGTGAGTAATGGTATAGTGCGGACTTTTGGTCGCACTGACAACCACTGATACCTTATTCAGATAATCGTATCTTTTATCAAAATCCACCCACTCAACTCCCTCCATATAATATGGAGGCATATCACCCTTGTGTGTTCTAGTTGTACCTATGACCGCTATATCCTTCGCAATCAGATTCTTGGCAACTATAGAACCAATCTTACCGCCTGCGCCTATAACCAGAACCTTACGGGAGATATCACTCCCATTATCCTGTTTATTTTTTTCAGTTTCACCAAAACCTCCGCGCATATATTCTTCAATATAATTGGCAGTAAGAGTTCCTATAGATATCGGAGTTTTCGCAATATCCGTTTCGGATTTTGACAGCTTTGCACAGTTAAATGCGCCCTGAAAAAGAATATTGAGTTCACCATCTACCGCACCAATCTCCTGTGAAACCGCATATGCATCTTTTACCTGATGAAGTATCTCATCCTCACCTATAATCTTAGAATCCAGACCACACACAACTTTATAGAGATGCGTGACAGCCTTTTTTCCATAATAGAACAGACAATTTTTGCGTATTACCTCACACGGCAGATTCTTATACTTAGCAAAATTCTCCTCGATAAAATTAAGTTTCTTCGCCTCTGACATCCCCGAAAAATCAAGCAACCTGTCTTCTTCCTTGTGACCGGTCACATATAGTTCAATTCTGTTGCAGGTAGATACAAGTACACCACCGGAAATGATATCCAAAGAAAGCAGTTTACTCAAAAACTCCTTCTGCTCATCCTCTGAAAAAGCAAACCTCTGCCGAATATCTGATTCAGTTTTTCTATAGCTAACACTAATACAAAACACTTATCCTCATCCTTTGTTCATATCTCATGAAAGAATATTATCTTTATCCCTCAAAGGCTTTTACAAGAACCTCCTTGAGTTTATCAACTCCCACACGATCAATAGTGACCTTGAAACGCTCACCGGCTTTGGCATTATCGTCAAAGAACTGTATTGCCGCATCTGTTACTCTGAACAACTGGTCCTCATCTGTTATGATCGGTACAAGTTCTTCGCCCTTACTTATAGTATTACCAAATGTTCCTCCAAAGGACAGCCAGTAAGCAGGCTTACTGTCCCACGCATCTGTAGGACACGATTTCACACAGCGTCCACAATAATTACATTTATCAAAGTCAACCTCAACCACTCCGTCATGTATTGTAATAGCATTGGATCTACATACCTTTTCACACAATCCGCAGTTGATACACGCATCCTTTTTCCACTCCATCATCAGAGCTCCTTTGATGCCGACATCATTTTCTTCTGCTTTAAGACAGTTATTCTGACATCCGGTCACTCCAAACTTGAACTTGTGCGGAAGCTCTCTGCCGAAATATCTGTCATTTAATTTGAGAGCAATATCATAAGTATCGATATTACCGCTTGGACATATCTCACTTCCCTGACAAGCCGTAACCGTACGCACGCGAGGTCCGCACACACCGGGCTTACAGCCTCCTTCTGCCAGAGAATCCTTGACATCATCTATATCCTGAATTTTAATGAACGGAATCTCAACTCCCTGTCTCGAGGTAAGATGTACATGTCCATCACCATATCTCTCTGCAACCTCTGCAATTTTCTTTAAGTTCTCAGAAGTCAAGGTTCCTCCTACAACCGCAAGTCTTAAGGAAAAATTGTCCTTCTGCTTCTGTTTCATAAATCCGCCCTTTTTCAAGGTAGCATAATCTATCTGTGCCATTATCTTTCTCCTTTAACAAATGTATAATCTTTATGTTTTTGCTAAATGCTCCTATTGTTTTAACGCTTACTGCATATCTATATTCATACTATGCATATCGGATATACAGGTATTTTATTTAAAAAAAT
>OMSZ01000219.1 GCA_900313855.1 uncultured Eubacteriales bacterium | reverse complement strand
TGATCATTTAAGCATCATTACCGCCGCATTATTGCCACGCTTACCATGGCTTGCCCTGTGTGAGAACAAAAAATCATGATTACAGCAGGTACATATATCTGTTATATCAATATGCTCTTTAAGAACACCTGCTTCAAGCAGCACAAGCTCGCAGGCTTTATGGAGATTTAATTGATATTTGCCATTATCCTTTCTGTATATAAGATCGCTCATTGATGATATAGTATTATCGTCAATTCCATTTAACGCTTGTATATCATTATTATGAAGCATCTCCGTCGGATCTTTAGATGTATCATCTATACTGTGTTCTACATAAGCACCCTTGAATTCCTCAATAAACTGTATCGCCACATCCTCACTTACCTCATAACAATCCTGACATATAGACGGGGCGATCGCACATATTATATCCTCCGGCTTAGAGCCATACTCCGTCCCCATAAATGCGACCATTTTAGCTCCTATGCGTCCTACCGTCCCCTTCCAGCCCGAATGTGCCATCGCTATCACCTTGTGTAACGGATCATAAAACATAAGCGGTACACAATCCGCATAAAAGGTTATAATAGGCACATTTTTCACATTTGTTACAAGTCCGTCAATCTCTTTTATGTCACTTTCTTTAACAATTCCTTTACCACAGTCTTCTTCTGTCACTTTATAAAAATCCGTCTTATGAACCTGATCCGAAAAAACGAGCCTTTTCTCATCATAACCAAGGCATGCCGCGAAACGCCTATGGTTTTCCATTACATTCTCCGGCAAATCACCCCTTGTAAAGCTTAGATTCATTGCGGATAAATGTTCCTTTGACACGCCTCCAAGTCTAGTTGAAAATGCGTGCAGCAGTTCATCTTCGTATCTTTCAAGTTTGGGGAACGTAATATATGTGACACCATTTTTTTCATTGATATTGCAGCATTTTTTATGATTGTCAATATATTTGATATTTATTTTCATTTCACCCCACCCATTCAAATGCATTCTCAGTATATCGTATCTTGTCACCTAATATTCCGGCAACATCAAATCTTATCGGAGTATTATCATTCATTCCATGTGAATACAAATAATATCCTGCAGCCCTGCATATCCTTCTCTGTTTTCTAATATCTACTGCTTCTTCCGGAAAACCATGTGATATATCATGCCGATACTTGACTTCAACAAAGCAAAGATAACAGCCATCATCAGCGATAATATCTATCTCTCCCTGTTTACACCGGTAATTCATTTCAAGAATATGATAACCGTTATTCTCCATGTAATTCCTGATAAGCCTCTCCATCTCTCCGCCGATCAAGCGCTTGTTCATATTCTGCCTTTCTGCTCACTATTAATCTATCTAATGCTCATTTTATCACAACAATTTAAAGATCAACGATTAAGCTTGCTCTTAATCTTATCCATCCTGTCAACATATACAAGTATCTCGGCAACAACTCCGTAAAGCTCAGGTGGTATCATATCGCCAACCTCAAGCTTTAAGAGTGTATCCGCTAAGCCTTCATCCTTATATGTGGCAACATCCGCTTCTTTTGCCTTCTCAATAATCCTATCCGCTATAGCACCTTGTCCCGATGCGACAACTAAAGGTGCCGCATTATTAGGATCATAGCTTAGCGCTACCGCTTTTCGTTTCTTATTTCTATCTTCTTCCATATTTCATTACCTTCCGTCAAGTCCTCGCATCAAAAGTAAACCTCTTAATACTTCTCTCCGCGCCATTATCCACGATCTCATCAACCACCTTATTAGGTGAGTCCTCCTGCTTCCGCATAACTACCTCGTTCGTAAGCGAAAAGCCTTTCTCGGTAAGCTGTTTAGCTAACTGATCCATGTTATCTGCAACAATCTCAACGCTCTCTTTGTCATTAAGATAAAATCTCGCATTTACATTAGTTCCCGTAAGTGTAACCTTAACATCCGTAGCTCCAAGATGATCCATATCAAGGTGAAGCATAACGCTAATATCATCCCTCTTTCCAGCAAGCTTACGCTTATCGGCGTAAACGAACAGTTCCGAATTGGCATTCTGATTAGATAATTTAAGCGGCATCTGTGCATATACCATCTGATTATTAAGCTCCTGCATGAACTGCATATTCTGCTGCATATTCTGTGAATTCTGCTGGAAGCTTCCTGTATCCCCACCCTTAGTCTGTATTACATTCTCAAAGCTTTGTGTCTGCTTGAGTATTTTATTATAAAGATCATCTATCTCCTTGGGATCCTTCATCTCATTAGGATTTAACGCAAAATCCTTCTTTACCATATCAGAGAACATTTTCTTAAATTCATTGGAAGACATCAGCTCCTTAACTGCCTGATCATTCTTCGAAGCATTGGTAAGCTCGCTTACCATCTTCTTTAACACATCAGCAGAATCCTTTGAGTCTTCAAACATATTTCTTATCTGTTCATTAGTCAGATTATTTGCCTTTAAGTTTTCCGTCAGATTATTGATCTCATTCTTACTAAGTCCTGTCTTTTCAGCAATATTATCAAGCTGAGCATCAGAAAATGTTCTTAACGATTCCGTTTCACTCTCAATATTCTCTGATACACCCGAAACATTTAGTGAATTTTCAGCACCTTTAGAGGCATCTGTATTAGAGTTTTCAACGACAGCTTTCCCGGACATCTCGTTTTGCCTTGCATTACCCTCTGCAATTAACAAACCCTTAGCAGATAATTCGCTTCCCTGTTCTTTAACACCTTCTTGTGCTGCGTTTTCTCCTGTTAAAGCTTCACCCGCTAACGCTTCACTGTTTGCGGCACCTGTCGTCACGTCAGGCTTTGATAAAGTTTCACCTGACTGTTCGGGAAAATTAAAAATATCGATCAGCTGTTTTGCGACAGCAACAAGTTCCTCACCCGAAGATGATTTCGGAAGCATATCGGCAAACTCACTCATACTATCAGCCGCCTGATTAATGTCATTAGAAAGCTGATGACTGTAATTCTGATATCTTTCAAACTGTGCGATATTCTCCGCATTAACAGGTATATTCATCTT
>OMSZ01000261.1 GCA_900313855.1 uncultured Eubacteriales bacterium | reverse complement strand
TTATACTGACAAGTTTGAGGAGAGCAAGGTTGCCAGCCAGAGTATATTGTTTAATACTGAGATCAAAGAGGGTGATAGGGTAACTCTTGTTATCAGCAAAGGACAGAAGAAAGCATCTGTACCGGATGTTACAGGCAAGACGATAGATGAAGCGAAATCAATTCTTGAAGCGGCAGGCTTTAGTGTTGAAGAGGATGAGGATTACAGCGAGGAGGTTGAAGAAAAGCATATTATCAGTCAGTCTCCGGCTGCGGAAACCATGGCTAATGAAGGCTCTGCGGTTAAGGTTGTTGTAAGCAAGGGTAAGGAAGTCAAGGTTGCAAAGGTTCCTGATCTTAAGAAGAAGACTGTAACAGAGGCTGAGAATGCGTTATCGGAAGTGAAGCTTAAGCTTGGTAATGTAACTCAGGAATACAGTGACAGTGTTGATGAGGGAAAGGTAATATCACAGAGTATAGCGGTTGATACCGAGGTTAAGGAGGATACCAAGGTAGATATAACCATAAGTAAGGGCAAGAAGCCGGTTAAGACAACATATTCGGCAGCATTTTCTGGTTATATCAGTAACAGTGGTTATGTATTCCCTGAAGGCAAGTTTGTCAAGGTAACCGTAACATTAAAAGCCGGTGACAATTCATATCCTATCGTTAATGACTGGTATGATGAAGCAAGTCTTCCGTTAGACGGTTCTAAGTTTGCGTCAATAGATCTTTCAAGCAAGGATAATGTTAGTCTTGTGTATAGTGTACAGGATGATGCGGGTAATGATATTACTGCAAGCTTTACGTCTACACTTCAGGCCAAATTAAAGACTGTGGAGCAGTAGAATATGCATACAGAGGAAGGCATGGCTGTTGAAGGTAATTTGATAGAGGGAAAGATAATAAAGGGTATCGGCGGTTTCTATTATGTATATTCTTCTGAATATGATACGGTATTTGAGTGCAAGGCGAAGGGTATATTCAGGAAGCTTAATATCAAGCCTTTAGTCGGTGATGATGTTAAAATGCGGGTAGTTGATGAAGCTGCGGGAGAGGGTAATATTGAGGTTATTCTTGAAAGGCACAGCGAGCTTATAAGACCTGCTGTTGCTAATGTTGATCAGGCGCTGGTTGTGTTTGCAACACTTAGTCCTGCTCCTAATTTCAACCTGCTGGACAGATTTCTCATAATGATGAAGAAACAGAATACGGATACCGTTATATGTTTTAATAAGACAGATCTTGCAGAGCTTTCAATAATGAATGAGTATAGGAATATATACGAAGCAGCCGGTTATAAAGTGATATTTTCAAGTACGATAGAAAAAGACGGACTTGATGAGCTTAACAATATACTTAAGGGCAAAACCACTACTTTAGCCGGTCCGTCGGGAGTAGGCAAATCCTCTATCATGAATATGTTGAATCCACATGCTAATATGGATACGGGTGAGATAAGCCGTAAGATAGAGCGTGGAAAGCATACGACAAGACATTCGGAGCTGATTCCGATCCTGGATGGCTCTTCATATCTTATGGATACGCCGGGCTTTTCTAATATAGCGCTTTACGATATAGAAGCAGAGGAGTTAAAGACATATTACAGGGAATTTGAGGAGTTTGAACCTTATTGCCGTTTTGGCGGCTGTAATCATATTGGGGAGAAGGAATGTGGGGTAATAGATGCTGTAAATGAAGGCAGGATCAACAGGGAGCGTTACGAGAATTACAGGTTGTTCTTTCTCGAATTAAAGGATAGAAGGAAATATTAATGACCACTTAGGAGATTTCATATGAAAATACTTTCACCCTCAATTTTAGCATCTGATTTTTCAAAACTTTCGGAAGAGATCAGCAGTGTGGTAGAAGCAGGCGCAGATTGGATACATCTTGATGTGATGGATGGCGACTTTGTTCCCAACATTTCTTTTGGTATACCGGTAATTGCCTCAGTCAGAGGCTGTACGGAGGCATTTCTTGACGTTCACCTTATGATAAGAGAACCGATCAGATATATTGAGGATTTTGTAAATGCAGGAGCAGATATTATAACAATACATTATGAAGCCTGTGAGAATGTTGATGAAACTCTTGACAGGATTCATGAGTTTGGGGTAAAAGCCGGTCTTGCA
>OMSZ01000031.1 GCA_900313855.1 uncultured Eubacteriales bacterium | reverse complement strand
TGTACCCCGACTGAGTATAGTTTGACATAACCCCCACCTACACCTAAGCTTAGAGGTGGGGGATTTCTCCGACTGAGTTAAAAAACACTCATAAAATATTATTCCACTTATTATCCTACTCCTCAATTGAGTTGCATGAAACATGCTGTATGAGCGGTGTGTTCTCATCTATAGGAAGTATCTCATAGCCTTCGCTCTTCAAGGTATCTATAAGCATCTGCAAAGACTCTACCGTACCGTGAGCCGTTACAAGATCATGCATGAGCACTACCGAATCCCTATTGTTTCGCACATCCTTCATGATATTATTAACGAGCTGTTCCGGTGAAAGTGATGAGTTGACAGCATCACCCGAAAGCGCGTTCCAATCATAGTAGTTAATTCCATGCTCGTTGAGATATTCAATATAATTCTCAATCGGAAGCTTAGACACATTGTTAGAGCTTCCACCCGGGAAACGGAAGATATGGCTCTCTGTTCCCGTCACTTCCTTAAGCAGACCGTTAAGCTCTTCTATCTCATTGCCAAATGATTCCGTAGATTCATAAAGCTTCTGATATTCATGAGTATAGGAATGCATACCGAGAGTATGCCCTTCATTAACTATTCTTCTATAATAGTCATAATATCTCTCGTCTTTACCGATAACAAAGAATGTTGCCTTGACATCATTAGCCGCAAGAATGTCAAGAATCTGTCCGGTATATTCAGATGGTCCGTCATCAAAGGTAAGATATACCCTCTTTTTAATTTTCTTCTTTGATGAAGTCTCTGTCACCTCATCATTTTCGGAAAGCTCTTCTGATACATCGCCCTTGCCCGAAGCATCAATTGACGGCTCACCATTTTCTTCAGTAGCTGCCTCTAAGCTATTACCGTCATCCGACAACTGCTCTATCGTATTCTCCGCAAGCTTTGTATCTGATCTTGTATTGCCAAGCACGGATCTTACCGATGGTTCTAACTGATAATTGCCATCTCCGCCAAGAAGCGCGTCATGGCTTGAACGGTAGGTCAGATAGTCTGCACCGTTTTCCGATATAAGATAATCGATCCTCTTCTCTAATCTGCTTACCTTATACATAAGAAAAATGCTTGTGATGAGCGGTGTTAATGTCATCACGAAAAACATACACACGATTATTTTCTTATATAAATTGATCCGCCGTCTTCTTTCAAGATCGGCTCTTGTTATTTTTGCCATAGCTTCACCTGTATATTATTATTCTCGCAGCCTGTATCTCCTTTTTATTCACATCAAATATTAGGCAATTACCTATTCGTCTAAAAAAGGATACACACGCATACTATTCATCCTTATTATGTGCCTTAGAAATATTTTTATGTACATGGGAAGCTTCTATATTGCTCAGTTCTTCTCATTTGTATACATATTGTTCCAAGTCTGCTTATTATAAAGAAAGATTTTTTTCAAGTCAAGGATAGTTTTTCAAAGAAATCGTACATTTTCCGCCATTTTGAATAGAATAAATTATAGGCAGAAAGGAAGTGACAAAATTGGATACACCAATACTAGAATTTTCAGGCGTAAATTACATTTATCACACAATATCTTGTGAAACGAGCGCACTTCAAAGCATTTCATTCAAACTAAACAAAAGTGAATTTATTTCATTTGTAGGTCCGTCCGGCTGCGGCAAAACTACACTGCTTAATATAATTGCAGGTCTTATTCCGGCCTCCTCCGGAAGTATTCTTTCTTTTGGAAAACCGCTTAATGAATCAACCCTTTCCATCGGCTATATGCTGCAGAAGGATCATTTACTTGAATGGCGGACAATATATAAAAACCTCACCTTAGGATTGGAAATACAGAAAAAGCTCGACCGTGAACACATCAAAATAGTTGATGAACTTTTAAAAACTTACGGATTATGGGACTTTAGGAATGCGTACCCAAGACAGCTCTCCGGCGGGATGCGCCAGCGTGCAGCCCTTATACGCACACTTGCGCTTTCTCCTGATGTGCTGCTTCTCGACGAGCCGTTTTCCGCGCTTGACTATCAGACCAGATTAAATGTTGCCGATGACATAGGCTCTATAATAAAAGACAAAGGTATCAGCACCATACTTGTTACACATGACCTTTCCGAAGCCATCTCCATGGCAGACCGCGTAATAGTTCTAAGCAAAAGACCGGGAACCGTCAAGGCTGACATCAAGATACATTTAAGTATAGAAAACCGCACTCCGAAAACCTCAAGAAACGCACCTGAATTCAATACTTATTATGATCAGATATGGGAGGCAGTCCACGATGAAAATGAAGAATCAGCCGTTTAGTTTGAAAAGATCAGCAAAGCTTACCAACATCTCTCCTGAGCAGCTTGAATACATCAAAAAGATCAGAAAGAATAATTTCTTAATCCGACTTTACCGGATAATCCTTTTTGCCGGATTTCTGATAATATGGGAATACACCGCCCGCAAGGGTATCATTAACGATTTCATATTCTCCTGCCCTTCCAAGCTGTATGATAATTTTCTTAAGCTGATGCGCGACGGTTCATTGCTGCATCACATAGGCATTACCCTATATGAAACTCTTACAGGCTTTGTGATCGTTATAATCGGAAGTCTGCTTATCGCCACACTATTTTGGTGGAACGAAACCATATCAAAGGTTTTAGAACCATACTTAGTCATCCTAAATGCCTTACCGAAATCTGCTCTTGCGCCCGTACTTATCGTATGGCTTGGTTCAAACAAAACCACAATAATAGTATGCGCGTGCTCCGTTGCAATCTTTGGCAGCATACTTAACATTTATACCGGCTTTGTAAATGTTGAAGGTGACAAGATCAAGCTCATCAAAACGCTTAAGGGTAACCGCTTTCAATGTCTTAAGCTTGTAATTCTCCCAAGCAATGTGCCAAACATTATAAGTATAATGAAGGTCAATATCGGACTTTGTCTTGTCGGAGTAGTCATCGGAGAATTTCTTGCTGCCAGAGAGGGACTTGGTTATCTTATCATTTACGGATCACAGACCTTCAAAATGGGAAACGTTCTTCTCTCCATACTGATCCTCTGCGTTATAGCAATGCTGCTCTATCTTATCCTGCAGAGACTTGAGAAGAAGCTTAATGAATATTTTTGACCGTTATTCCTACAATAATAATCCCTGTCGTCTATATAAAAATGTTTATATAGACGACAGGGATTTTTTCTTAGTCAAGACTCGCTCGCGAGTCTTGCGCGCCGGATTCGGGTCTGCTTTAGCAGACTCACTTCCTATTCGAATCCGTGCGCATCC
>OMSZ01000054.1 GCA_900313855.1 uncultured Eubacteriales bacterium | reverse complement strand
TCGAATCCGTGCGCATCCCGCGGAGCGTTTTAACTCAGTCGGAGCTTGTACCCCGACTGAGTATAGTTTGACATAACCCCACCTACATCTAAGCTTAGAGGTGGGGGATTTCTCCGACTGAGTTAAAAATGCAAATAGTTCCCTTTAGGAAAAAAGAGGCTGCCACCCGGATTCTTTGCATATCATTATCAATGCATCATCCGGCATGACAGCCTTCATTTAATCAAACATTTACGCTACACAACACGCTTAATTCTTATTCAAACGGAACAACCGCTCCATCATAAGTACTTGTAATATAATTCTTGATCTCGTCAGATTTAAGAACCTCAACCAATGCCTTTATTGCATCATTGTTCTCATTTCCTTCCTTAACGGCAATTACATTAACGTATGTCTTTGCAGCCTCTGAATCATTCTTCTCATAAGCAAGAGCATCCTTACCTACTGAGAAGCCTGCCTCTAACGCATAGTTACCGTTCAATACAACATATGCATTCTCTGATACGACACGTGCAACCTGTGCAGCCTCTAACTCAACGATCTGAATGTTATGAGGATTTTCCTCGATATCAGTAACAGTTGCTGTAAGACCTGCGCCATCCTTTAACTTAAGGATTCCGTTATCCTGTAACAGAAGAAGTGCTCTTGCCTCATTGGTTGTATCGTTAGGTACTGCGATTGAATCACCGTCTGCTATATCATCAAGAGATGATTTTGTTCCCGGATAGATACCGAACGGCTCATAGTGGATTCCGCCTGCATTTACAAGATGAGTACCCTTCTCCTCGTTAAAGTTCTCAAGATAAGGTATGTGCTGGAAATAGTTTGCATCATACTCGCCTGCCTCAACAACCTCGTTAGGCTGAACATAGTCCTCAAACTCTGTGATCTCAAGATCATAACCCTTGTCTGCAAGTATTGTTTTTGCCTGCTGTAAAATCTCAGCATGCGGTGTAGGAGAAGCTGCGATCTTGATCGTTACCTTATCTGCGCTGTCTGCAGTATCATCTGATGCTGCCTCTGTATCTGCTGCTTCATCTTTCTCCTCAGAAGTCGCTGCCTCTGTATTGTTCTCTGAACCTGCATCGGTTCCACCGCAGCCTGTAAGTACTCCCGCTGCTAAAATTCCTGCTGCTACTAAACCTAAAAATTTCTTCTTCATAATTTCTTCCTGCCTTTCTTATACTTATACATTTATTTTCTTTTATCCAGACGAGATGCAAAAAACATCCCGACTGTCTGGAACAATTGTACTAACAGTACCAGAAGCACCACAGTAGCGATCATGATGTCCGACTGATATCTGTAGTAACCATAACGGATAGCGATATCTCCCAAACCGCCTCCGCCGACTGTTCCTGCCATAGCCGAATAACCAAGTATGGTTCCGGTAGCTATGGTAACACCGGTGATAAGCGAGGTTCTCGCCTCCACCAGCATAACCTTTATAATGATCCGGAGATTACCGGCGCCCATGGATCTTGCTGCCTCAATAACTCCGTAATCAACCTCTTTAAGTGACGACTCAACCATTCGTGCAATAAATGGTATCGCCGCCGCGACAAGCGGAACAACCGTTGCGGTTGAACCTGTGCTCTTACCTACCACTAATCTTGTAAATGGTATTATCAAAATTAACAGAATAAGAAACGGTATGCTTCGCACTATATTAGCGATAAAATCTAAAATCTTATACAAAACCGGATTCGGTGAAATTCCATCTTTATCTGATACCGCAAGCAGCACTCCCATCGGAAGACCGAAAAGATATCCAAGTGCCGTTGAGAACAATGTCATATATAATGTTTCGCCGATTCCTTTAATTATCATTTGTGTTATCTCAGGCGTCCACATTATCTGTCACCTCCTCAATCTCGATATCGTGTTCAATAAGATATTTCTTCATTTCCTCCTTATTAACGCTGTCCTTTTCAAATTCTATTATCATGTCTCCCTTGGCAATTCCTCCGACATTCTTGGTGGAAGCCCTTAAGATATTAACGGGTTCCTTGTATGTCAGAACAAGATTTGCAATAACCGGTTCAAAGGCTGAGTTCTCGGAAAATGTTATTCTTATTATATCGCCGCCCTTTATCTGTTCTTTGGCGACCACAGTTTCCTCAGTCTCTGTGTCAATGTCCTGCCGGATAAGCCTTTTTGCAACCTTTGTCTTAGGATGAGAAAACACCTTGCTTACCTCACCCGTTTCAGCAAGCTCACCATCTTCCATGATCGCGACTCTGTCACATATTTTCCTGACAACCGACATCTGATGGGTTATTATTACAATTGTTATCCCGAACTTCTTATTGATATCCTTCAACAGTTCTAGGATTGATGCAGTTGTCTGCGGATCTAATGCGCTTGTTGCCTCATCACATAAAAGTATCTTCGGATCACAGGCTAAGGCTCTTGCTATAGCAACTCTCTGCTTCTGTCCTCCCGAAAGCTGTGCCGGATAAGCCTTTTCCTTATCAGCAAGACCTACAAGCTCAAGAAGCTCTCTTGCCTTATCTGCCGCCTGTTTCTTCGGTACCTTTCTTATGTACAGCGGAAAACATATATTCTCGATAACATTCTTCTGCATCAGCAGATTGAAATGCTGAAAGATCATTCCTATGCTTTCCCGCTGCTTCTGCAGCTCCTTCTTAGAAAAATCATCAAGGGATTTATCACCGATAAAAACCTTTCCCTCATCAGGTCTTTCTAAGAAGTTAATACATCGTACCAACGTACTTTTTCCTGCACCGGACATTCCGATCACACCGAATATCTCACCCTTCTCTATATCAAGGCTGACATTTTTCAAGGCCTCAACAGTTCCATCTTTAGTTGTAAAGGTTTTTGAAATATTCTTAAGTACGATCAATCCCATATGCTTCACATCCTCTATAACTTCTTTGTTTCCCTTCAACGTGTTTTATCATACCTTAGTGGTTGGTATTTGTAAAATACATGAAAAATATGGCTGGTTATAGGTAGTTCCTATAACCAGCCATTTAATTTTAACTATTCTGCCTGCCATTGATCAGGCTATAATAATGGAATTCCGGTAGTCCTTTACTCCAGATCATCTATTATCCTCTCTGCGATCATTTTCCTTGGTACTCCGTTATCCATCGCATTCTTGCCGATAAAGCGATGAGCCTCGTCCTCGGACATTTTCTTCTTTTCCACAAGAAGAAGCTTTGCCTTACTGACTATTCGCATTTCCTCTAACTTAGCTTCTGTATTCCGGTTCTTATCTTTGAGCTTATGCATTTTTCTAAGAACCGCCATGAGAAATCTGATCGATTTATCTATCTTCCCGGAATTAGTAGGTTTGGACATGACAAGTATTCCATAATCCACCAAATGTTCCTGCAGCGTTTCTGATATTTCCTGCGGAGTGATAACAAGAACAGAAGTAGAGCTGCATTTTTCGTTGATGTCTATTGCAAAATCCTCTCCGGTTTCATCCGGCAAAGGAGTATCTAACACCACCAGATCATAATCCCTCTCAAGAATACTGCGTCTGCCCATTGCTGCGCTTTTCCTTACATCAATTGCAGTAAAGCCCGAAAGAGATTTCCTGACAATAGTTACAAGCTTCTCCGAAGCCGATACTATCAAAACAGAGAGGTTTATGTCTTTGTTTTTAGGCATATACTACCTCCTTAGAACTTTGTGTATTCTTTGATGATTCCCTCCGGAACAATACTTTTAACAAATTCACTTTCCATTGCAAGCTTGCCGGCCTCTCTCCTTGAACCCGGAAGAAATGCAGCGCCCTCTGTCATCTCCTCAGGAAGCGGAAGCTTTCTCTCAATTCCCGAAAGTCCTGCGTATATCAAAAGAGCATATACAAGATACGGGTTGCTTGAAGCATCAGGTGATCTTAGTTCTACACGTGTCTTTCCCTTTCTTGTTTCTATATAAAATAGCTCTGATTCTCCGGCACTTGACCAGTTGACCTTATCCGGCGCAGTATTATTACCAAGACGTGCATAAGACGCATCTGTCGGATTAAGGAATATCGTGATGTCTCTTATTTTTTCAATAATACCGGCTGCCGCATATTTCACAACGTCCTCGCCGTTTTCACGATTGACTGCATATATGTTGATATGGTAACCGTTACCAGGTTCATCAGGAAGCGGCATTGGTGAGAAATCCGCAGCCAATCCGTACCTGTCGGCAATCGTATTAACAACCATCTTAAATGTTGTCATCTGATCAGCAGCCTTTAACGGCTTGCCATAATGGAAATCCAGTTCATTCTGTCCGGGTCCTCTTTCATGATGGGATCTTTCAGGAGTAAGCCCCATGCTCTCAATGGTAAGTGAAATCTCACGCCTTACGTTCTCACATTTATCAAGCGGAGCTATATCCATATAGCCGGCTCTGTCATAAGGAATCTTGGTCGCCTTTCCCTCATCATCCTTTAAGAACAGATAAAACTCTGCTTCTGTTCCGAAACGGAACTCTATGCCCTTGCTCTTTGCTTCGTCAACAGCCTTTTTAAGCAACGCACGTGAATCAGCAAGATAAACATCACCGTCCGGTGTATATACATCACAAAACATTCTAAGAACCCTGCCGCTGTCAGGTCTCCACGGAAGAATTGCAAGCGTATCCGGATCCGGTTTCAGATAAAGTGATGCATATGGGCAATCCTCAAAACCTGCAATAACCCTCGCATTTATCGGTGCCCCATCCTCAAATGCTTTCTTCACCTCACCCGGTGAAACTGATATATTTTTCTGGATGCCGTAAGCATCACGAAAGGCAAGACGGATGAATTTGACATCCTCTTCCTCGATATATTTTAAGACCTCTTCAATTGTGTAATCCATGATTTCCTCCTTATATTTAAATACTTCATCCGATTACAGAGATACGTGGGGAGATGTCTTCAAGGACATCTAACAGGATGCGCACCGTATCGAGTGATGTGAACATTGTCACTCCGTTCATAATGGCGCATCTTCTTATCTCGACACCATCGTTGTAATGGATTCCGGAAAGAATTGCTCTTGTATTGATAATGTAGCTTACATAGCCTGAACGGATTGAGCGGAGTATCTCGTCGCTGCCGTCGGAAAGTTTGCCGCGGATACGCGTTCTGATTCCGTGCTCCTTAAGGAATACTCCCGTTCCAACTGTTGCCTCGATATTAAAGCCAAGCTCATAGAATCGTCTTACAAGCGGCAGCGCTTCCTCCTTATCCTCATCGGCAAGTGTTACCATTACGGTTCCGTACTCCTTCATCTTGATACCGGATGCCTGGAGTGCCTTATATAATGCTCTCTTCAAGCTCTTGTCATAACCGATCGCCTCACCTGTTGATTTCATTTCCGGTGACAGGTATGCATCCATGCCGTTTAACTTCTCGAATGAGAATGCCGGCGCCTTGACATACCAGAATTCCTTTTCTGGAAGGATCTTGTCGGCAAGTCCCTGTTCCTTAAGACTTACGCCAAGCATAACCTTAGTCGCTATATCAACCAGAGAAACGCCTGTTGATTTTGATAAGAACGGTACACTTCTTGACGCTCTCGGATTAACCTCGATAATATATACGTTCTCTTCCTTATCTACAATGAACTGGATATTATACAGACCGACTATGCCGATTCCGATTCCAAGCTTCTTTGTATATTCCCAAATGGTATTTTTAACTTTTTCTGAGATTGAAAATGGAGGATACACGCTCGTACTGTCTCCGGAATGAACTCCGGTACGCTCAACAAGCTCCATAATGCCCGGAAGGAATACATCCTTTCCGTCACATACCGCATCGATCTCCACTTCCTTACCGACTACATATTTATCGACAAGCACTGGCTTATCAACGTCAACCTCAACTGCATTCTTTAAGTAATGTCGTAACATTTCCTCATTGGCAACGATCTCCATTGCTCTTCCGCCAAGAACAAATGACGGCCGTACAAGCACGGGATAACCGATCTTTGCGGCAACCTTTACTCCGCCCTCAATGTCGGTTACTGCCTCACCTGTAGGATGTGGTATATTAAGAGATCTTATTACATTCTCAAATGCATCCCTGTCTTCCGCCTTGAATATCGCCTCACCATCGGTTCCGATTATCTTAACACCCCTTCTTGTAAGCGGATCACAGAGATTGACAGCTGTCTGTCCGCCAAGTGTAGCTATGACTCCAAGAGGCTTTTCAAGGTCGATTATATTCATAATGTCCTCAACGGTAAGCGGTTCAAAATAAAGCTTATCGGCAGTTGTATAATCTGTTGAGACCGTCTCAGGATTATTGTTGACAACGATAGCTTCATAGCCCATCTCATGAATGGTCTTTACCGCATGAACTGTCGAATAATCAAATTCTACACCCTGTCCGATACGTATAGGGCCGGAGCCTAATACTATGATCTTATCCTTATCGGATACGATAGATTCATTCTCCTCCTCGTAGGTTGAGTAGAAATATGGTACGTAGCTCTCAAACTCGCTTGCGCAGGTATCGATCATCTTATATACAGGCTTAATATCAAGCTCCTTACGTCTCTTCCATACATCATCCTCTGAAACCTCCAGCATTTCAGCAATATAGGAATCTGAGAATCCCATACGCTTTGCATCGTACATGATATCATATGATATAGCTCCCACAATTTTATCCGCAGTTAAATTCTCTTTATCAGATAATCCATTAACTATATCATCCTTCAAATTCTCTATCTTCTTTTCAAAATCGACAATGTTCTTGATCTTTTCCAAGAAGAACATATCAATCTTTGTCCTGTCAAATATAACGGAAAGATCAACTCCTAACCATATAAGCTGCGAGATCGCATATATTCTGTCGTCAGTACCGTCCTTAATATATGTGAGCAGCTTATCGATAGCCTCCTTCTTATTATCCGGTGCAGGCTTATCAGAAAGACTCTTCACATCAAACTTCTCAAGGTGGATGTGATTCTTGCCATCCTCTAATGAGCGGATAGCCTTAAGCATACTCTCCTCCATTGTACGTCCGACACTCATGACCTCTCCGGTTGCCTTCATCTGCGTAGATAATACATTAGATGCTAGAGTGAATTTATCAAACGGGAATCTTGGCATCTTTGTAACCACATAATCAAGCGCAGGCTCAAAGCATGCCGGAGTATTGGCAAGCTCAATCTCCTCAAGGTTAAGTCCAACCGCAATCTTTGCAGAAACCCTTGCGATAGGATAACCACTCGCCTTAGAAGCAAGTGCCGAAGAACGGGATACTCTTGGATTAACCTCGATAACATAATAATTAAATGACTGCGGATCAAGCGCAAACTGACAGTTACATCCTCCCTTTACTCCCAATGCTCTTATTATCTTAAGAGCACTGTCACGAAGCATGTGATACTCTTTGTTTGTAAGCGTCTGACTAGGCGCAACAACTATTGAATCACCGGTATGAATTCCGACCGGATCAAGATTTTCCATGTTACAGACTACTATCGCAGTATCATTGGCATCCCTTATAACCTCATACTCAATCTCCTTATAGCCCTTGATACTCTTCTCGACAAGCACCTGATGAACCGGTGATAATGCAAGCGCATTGGTCATCATAGTTCTCATGTCCTTCTCGTTATATGCAAAGCCTCCGCCTGTTCCGCCAAGTGTAAATGCAGGTCGAAGGATTACGGGATAACCAATCTTTTTGGCAGCCGCTAATCCTTCCTCAACAGAATAGGTTATCTCTGATGGAACAACCGGCTCTCCGATCCTCTCACAGAGCTCCTTGAACTGTTCACGATCCTCAGCACATCTTATACTTGCCGCATTGGTTCCAAGAAGCTCGATCTCACATTCATTCAATACTCCCTTGTCATTTAACTGCATGGCAAGATTAAGTCCTGTCTGTCCTCCGATTCCCGGAACGATCGCATCAGGTCTTTCATAACGGCATATCCTTGCCATGAATTCAAGTGTAAGCGGCTCCATATACACCTTGTCAGCCACCATTTTATCTGTCATTATCGTAGCAGGATTAGAGTTTGCAAGTATAACCTCATATCCCTCTTCCTTAAGAGCAAGACATGCCTGCGTTCCGGCATAATCAAACTCTGCTGCCTGTCCTATTACAATAGGGCCCGAACCAATAACCAGTACTTTTTTGATATCTGTTCTTTTCGGCATTTTCTAACCTCCGTTTTCTATACTATCCAGATAATATCGTATTTCAAATAATGCGTATCATTTTATCCGCAGATAAATTCTTAATCCTTATAACAGGTATATATTACAAACTTTTCAAGCTATAATGCTCAATGCTTTGATGTTTTCATCAATTCAATAAATCTTTCAAAAAGGTATGTAGAATCCTGTGGTCCGGGTGCGCTTTCAGGGTGATACTGTACCGAGAATACTCTGTCCTCATCGCAGCAAAGTCCCTCAACAGTATTATCCAAAAGGTTGATATGCGACACGCTAAGTCCGGTTCCCTCCACCGATTTCTCATCAACCGCATAGCTGTGATTCTGACTTGTAATCTCTATCTTTCCGGTTCTTATATCCTTGACCGGATGATTACCGCCTCTGTGTCCGAATTTTAATTTGTAGGTTTTAGCACCGTAGGATAACGCAATAAGCTGATGACCAAGACATATTCCAAACATAGGAAGCTTTCCGTGAAGCTTCTTCAATGTCTCGATTACTTCCTTAACATCCTCCGGATCACCGGGACCATTTGAAATAAATAATCCGTCAGGCTTTAGTGAAAGGATCGTCTCACTATCTGTATTATACGGCACAACCGTTACATTACAGCCATATCTGTTAAATTCCCTTACTATATTCATCTTCATTCCGCAGTCAATAGCAACCACATTATATACAGGGTTCGAGGTTCTTGCATACCATCTTTTCTTGCAGCTGCATCTTGCAACCGCATCATGCGGAAGAACCGTATTCTCAAGAAGCTTAAGACCCTCTTCAAGCGTCGTTGATGCATCAGTTATGAGCACCTTTCTCGATCCCTTATCCCTGATACTTCGTACCAGCTTTCTTGTATCGACACCATACACTCCCGGAACATTTCCATCCTCAAGAAGCTCCGGCAGGGTTCTTGTAAATCTGAAGTTTGACGGATAATCATTAACCTCTCTTACTATCAGACCTCCAAGATTAGTCATCTTACTCTCAAAATCCTCATCGGTAATACCATAGTTACCGATAAGCGGGTATGACATAACGATTGCCTGATCAGTGTATGACGGGTCCGAAATGATCTCCTGATAGCCAACCATAGAGGTATTGAACACTATCTCACAAACCGCGTCGCGGCTGGCTCCGAAGCCATAGCCGTAATATTCGCTTCCGTCTTCCAAAATAAGCTTTCTTTTCATGATTTCCTCCTAAAAAGGGTGCTTCGAGTAAGGACCTCGAAACACCCTCGTTTCTTATATGTTATCTCCATTGAATTAACCAAATTAACAAACTCGCTCTGCACTTTAGCTATTATTAATCGTTCCGCCTTTGGAACACTACATATAGTATAAAGGTTTACGCGAAAAAGTCAAGAAAGAAATAATCTATTTCTATTTTCATCCTAAATGAAACACATTCAGAAGGAATATCCAACTCATACCATAATATGTTACCACCGCCACAAGGTCATTAACCGTTGTGATAAGCGGTCCGGAAGCAACTGCCGGATCGACTTTAATTTTCTTAAAAAACAGTGGGATAAGCGTTCCCACCGCACTCGATATCAACATTGCAACAATAAGTGAAAAACCAATGCATCCCGATACCAAAAAAGAAAATTGAAGAGGTTTGTTTTTGAAAAAATGAATATATGATCCGACAAAAACAAATGAAATAACACCAAGCAACAGTCCATTAGAAAGTCCAACTCGCATTTCTTTTTTGACAAGTTGCCACTTTTGTTTGATTGTTAGATTCTCATCCATAAGAACCCTTATGGTTACAGCAAGTGACTGTGTTCCGACATTACCGGCCATATCAAGTATAAGTGATTGAAATGCCATAATTAATGTAAGCTGAGCAATTACTTTTTCAAACACTCCTACAACACTTGAAACAAGCATACCGAGACACAATAAAATCAACAGCCACGGAAGTCGTTTCTTCATACTCTCAATAAGAGGTTCGTTAAGGTCTTCTTCCGCAGTAAGTCCGGCAAGCATCGCATAATCCTCTCCCATCTCATCATCAACAACCTCAATAATGCTCTGAGACGTAATAACTCCTAACATCTTATTATAATTATCCAGTACAGGAATACTGCTTTCGGAATAATCTTTAAGTTTTTCAATACAATCATCAATCTGCTCATTGGCATATACATAAGGGAAAGATGTTGCTATAAGGCTTTCCAAAGGAGCCGAACTTCTTGCTATGATGAGCTCTTTTAAATCTATCGCACCGTAGAATTCTCCACTTTCATCTTCAACAAATATTGTTGTGATATTGTCATTATCCTCCGCCTGTCTGATAAGCTCGCTCATAGCCTGTTTGACAGAAAGATTCTCCCTTATCACAATATAATTAGTCGTCATTCTGCTACCGATCTCATCCTCATCAAACGAATCGATCAATCGAATCTCATTGCGTACTTCCGGCTCTAATGCATCAATTATAATACTTCTCTTTTCCTTAGTAAGTTCCTTTAGTACTTTTGATGCTGTATCTGCCTCTAATTCAGATACAACCAATGATGCCTTTTTCACATCCATTTCATCAAGAAATACTCCGGCCTCATCCTCATCTATGTACTCAAATATAGACGCAAGCAGAGAAATATCGCAAATGCGATAGAACTTTTTTCTTTCTGAAACATTTAAAGTCGGAATAACCTGTGCAATATCATTCTCATGGTAGTCCTCTAACTTATTAAGCATTATCTTAGGAGAATCATTGCTCCTGATTATATCAACAACTTCAGACACATAATCAGGTTTTTCCGCAACAATATTGTCTTCAGTTAAATTTGTATTGATTTCTTCCATTTCAGAATACCCTCCGTTTCATTGATTGAAGTTTTTTCAACAATGACGTAAGGGACGAAAGGGTAAAGAAACCCGCGCATGACAGGGCACGCACGGGCAAAGATACACATTATCATTAAGACATAGCTATATTAAGCATGTCTTTTATAAAAACAGCAAACATAATGGCATCCGACAAACCGGATCATTCACTGAATTATTATGATAATAAATGTGCAATCGCCCATCCGACCCATAACTGTCACTATTAGCCACTATGTTCACCTCCTTGATACTCAAAATAAGACCAAAGATAGTATACAACCGTATGTATTATTTTTCAAGAGCTACCTCCACAAACTTCTTAAATATCGGATGCGGACGGTTAGGTCTTGACTTAAACTCAGGGTGGAACTGTACGCCGAGATAGAACGGATGGTCAGCGACCTCCACAGTCTCAACTAAATGTCCATCAGGTGAAAGACCTGAGATGATAAGACCACTCTTTGTAAGTACATCCCTGTATTCATTGTTAAACTCATATCTGTGTCTGTGGCGCTCATTTATATCAAGCGTACCATAGCATTTCTCCATAAGTGTTCCATCTGTTATATGACAAGGGTAGCTTCCAAGTCTTAGCGTGCCGCCCTTATCAATGCTGTCTGACTGACCAGGCATAAAATCTATAACCTTCGTATCCGTTGCGTCATGGAACTCTCCTGAACATGCATCCTTAAGACCCGCAACATTTCTTGCAAACTCAATTACCGCAATCTGCATACCAAGGCAGATGCCAAAGTACGGAATATTATGCGTTCTTGCATACTGCGCCGCAAGTATCATGCCCTCAATTCCTCTGTCACCAAAGCCACCCGGAACTATGATACCTTTTAATGCTTTAAGCCTATCCTCGTAATTGCTCTCATTTAACTCCTCCGAATCTATCCACTCAATATTGACGTGAGCGTTAAGCGCAAAGCCGGAATGATTAAGCGCTTCGGCAATCGAAAGATAGGCATCATGAAGCTGTACATATTTTCCGACAAGTCCTATCGTCACTTCTTTATTTCTGCTCTCAATGTTAGTAACAAGCTTCTTCCATTCCGTAAGGTCAGGTTCCTTTGCATCTATCTTAAGCTCTCGGCATACAACCTCCGATAAATGAGCCTCCTCAAGCATAAGCGGTGCCTCATACAGATTAGGAAGAGTTCTGTTCTCAATGACACAATCCTCCTTGACATTACAGAACATCGATATCTTCTTAAATATGGATTCTTCAAGCGGCTCGTCACAGCGAAGAACTATGATATCAGGACACACTCCCATTCCCTGAAGCTCCTTAACCGAATGCTGCGTCGGCTTTGACTTGTGCTCATCAGAACCATGAAGATATGGTACTAATGTTACATGAATGAAAAGACTGTTTTCCTTTCCAACCTCTAACGATATCTGTCTTACAGCCTCAATAAAAGGCTGTGACTCTATATCACCAATTGTTCCACCGATTTCCGTGATAACAACATCGGCATCAGTTTCATTTCCAACTCTATATACAAACTCCTTAATCTCGTTGGTTATATGCGGGATAACCTGAACCGTCGAGCCGAGATATTCTCCTCGTCTTTCTTTATTTAAAACATTCCAATACACCTTACCTGATGTAAGATTGGAATACTTGTTAAGATCCTCATCAATAAATCTCTCATAGTGTCCAAGGTCAAGGTCTGTCTCCGCTCCGTCCTCTGTAACATACACCTCTCCATGCTGGTATGGGCTCATCGTTCCCGGATCAACATTTATATACGGATCTAATTTCTGCGCCGCAACCTTAAGACCTCTTTCCTTAAGAAGTCTACCCAGTGATGCAGCCGTTATTCCTTTTCCAAGTCCTGATACTACTCCGCCTGTGACAAAAATGTACTTAGTCATATGAATCCTCCTTAATTGTTTTGGGTGTTTGCATGATTAATATGTCAGTGTTCCGAAAGTCAGCGCTGTGAGAGTCTACGTTCAAAACGGTTCTTGCTGACATTCTCGGGTACGGTCGTCGGATAAGCTCCGGTAAAGCAGGCGGTACATATTCCGTCGTGCCCGGTAAGCTCCGGAAGGCTTTCAACCGGAAGGTAACCGAGTGAATCAGCTCCTATAAGCTTTGCGATCTCATCAATGCTATGATGACATGCGATAAGATTCTCTTTGGAATCAATATCAGTACCATAATAACACGGATAAGTAAATGGTGGCGAAGATATCATCATATGTATTTCCTTTGCCCCTGCATCCCTCAAAAGCTTTACTATTCTTCCACTGGTCGTACCTCTTACGATCGAGTCATCAACAAGCACAACTCTTTTTCCCTCAACAGTTTCCTTAATCGGATTAAGCTTAATCCTTACCTGATTGCTTCGCTCATTCTGCGTTGGCGATATAAATGTTCTTCCGATATATTTATTCTTGATAAATCCAATTCCGTAAGGTATACCCGCTTCTCTTGAATAACCAAGCGCTGCATCAAGTCCGGAATCAGGAACTCCGACAACAACATCCGCATCAACCTTATATTCCCTTGCAAGAATCTGTCCTGCCTTAATCCTTGCCGCATGAACGGAAACTCCGTCTATTACCGTATCCGGTCTTGCAAAATATATGTATTCAAATATACAAGTCTGTTTCTTCTTAGTATCGCAATAATCTGTATAGCTTTCAATTCCATCATCCGAAAAAACTATAAGCTCTCCCGGTTTGACATCTCTTATAAACTCTGCTCCGATAGCTTCTAACGCACAGCTTTCAGATGCAGCAACATAACGTCCGTCCTCACATTTACCATAACAAAGCGGTCTGAAACCATGAGGATCTCTTGCAATTATTAATTTGGCTGCCGACATGACAACAATCGAATACGCGCCTTCTAAGTATTTCATTGCGGATAAAACCGCCTGTTCTATGGAAGGAGAATTCAGTCGCTCTCTTGTCACTATATATGCAATGATCTCCGTATCGGATGTGGAATGGAATATTGCTCCGGAAAGCTCCAGTTCATTTCTAAGATTATATGCATTACTGATATTGCCGTTATGTGCAAGTGCCATCTTGCCTTTCTGATGATTGACTTCCATCGGCTGACAGTTGTTTCTGTTATTGCCGCCTGTCGTTCCGTACCGCACATGTCCGACAGCCATTCTGCCTTGCGGAAGCTTTGCAAGCTCCTCCGAATCAAACACGGTACTTACCTGTCCGATATCCTTGTGTGAAAAGAACAGTCCGTCATCATTAACAACTATTCCGCAGCTTTCCTGCCCTCTGTGCTGCAGGGCATACAATCCATAGTACACATCATTTGCTATACTGTACTCCTTCGGTGCAAACACACCTATAACACCGCATTCTTCATGAAGATCATTCATTGTTAAATCCTTTCCGTAAGCTTGCATTACAAATATTTTGTGATGCATTTCCTGTAAGATACAAAAAGAGGTGCTTCGAGTAAGGACCTCGAAACACCCTTGTTTCTAAAACACATTATTTGGTATAAAAAAATTAAAGTTCCGCCTTTGGAACACATATCTAGTATATATCATTTTGAGTAAATGTCAATGAGAAAAATCCAAAATACAAATTACTTTGTTTTAACCGTCTTCTTCGTCCATTTTGAGTAAGCCGTGCCATCAGATCGACTCACGAAAGACCTGATCTTAGCATAGTATTTCTTCTTTGATTTGAGCCTTTTTCTCATCATTTTTTTGATGGTAATTTGTTTGTAATCATTACTTAAGGTATAGAGCATATAGCTACTGTAATTCTTGTTTTCCGAAATCTTAAGCTGGTATCCTGTAACCTTAGGATTCTTCTTCCATTTAAAAGTAATCTTTTTCTTACCCGGAACAGCCTTAAACCCGCTTATCTTCTTAGGCTTACCGCTCTCCAAATTTCCGGGGACATCCGTTACCTTAATCTTCTCCTCTGTAGTCTGCTCTGTTTGTTGCTCTGTCTTCACTTCAACTTTATCAGAAATTTCTTCTGAGCTTAATAATTTCGACTCCGCTGATTTACTAAGAGCAACCCGGTATTTTGCCTTTGCGTTCTTCGGTTGAGTTACACTTTCCGCATCGTCAAAGCCAAAGCACTGCACCCAATATAATCTTCCTCCATACTCAACACATCCGACTCCTGTTGACTTGTAGGATTTATTCATGATATTACCCCTGTGTCCGCTCGAATTCATCCAGGATTTCATAACCTCCTCAGATGATTTCTGCCCCCACGCTATATTCTCACCGAACATCCTGCTATTGGCAGTAAAACAACTTTCACCATTAGGTCTTATATGGTTAAATGATACAACTATCTCTGCGGCTCTTAACATCGCTGTATCCAAAAGGCTCTTATCCATCGACAAAGCACCTGCTCCACCACTTTCCCTCTCGGTATTAGCAATTTTCAACACCTCAAATGCATAATCATATCTTAAAGTAACCGATACTTCCTTAGTATCAGCCGCTTTGACCCTTACAACCGGAATTATTATAAACAGCAATAATAATAACGTCACAAGATAACACTTAGTTCTCATGATGTACCTCCATTTCCATAAACAAATAATAACATCCCCTGAACCCTTAGTGATACTACTAAAATATCATGATATTATCCCAATTGCAATTACAACTATTTTCCAATATA
>OMSZ01000215.1 GCA_900313855.1 uncultured Eubacteriales bacterium | reverse complement strand
CCATTTCTTTTTTGAGTCGTGCGGGAAGTACCGCAAGTCCCATAACCTCAATGAGACCGATATTTTCACGTTTAATATGATGATATTTTGCATGAGGATGATATACTCCGAGAGGAAATTCATCGGTAGTTATATTGTTTCTCAGTACAAGGTCGATCTCAAAAAGCTCTCCGCGTCTGCGCGCGATAGGGGTTATAGTGTTGTGAGGAACACCGTCTGTTTCGGCAATAATGAATGCATCATTATCAGTATACCCGCGCCAAAGCTTTAATATCTCAGCGGCTGCTTTAACAAGCTCATTCATATCAGATGCCTGTAATCTTATAGTTGAAAGAGGCCATTTGATAATTCCTGCATGAACATCAGGATGATCCTTTAATTTTAATTCTTTCTCAAAAGGAGCCCGTACCATTGCGAATTCATACCCGCCGCCCTGAAAATGATCGTGGGTAAGGATGGAACCGCCAACTATCGGAAGGTCGGCGTTAGAGCCTGCGGTATAGTGAGGAAATTGTCTTACAAAATCCAAAAGCTTTGCAAAACAGGCCTTGTCGATCTTCATTGGAATATGCTTCTCGTTGAATATGATACAATGCTCATTGTAATATACATAAGGAGAGTACTGCAGATAGTAAGCCTCACCGGCTAAGGTGATAGGTATAATTCTGTGATTCTGTCTTGCCGGGTGTGAAAAATGACCTGCATAGCCTTCATTTTCATGGCATAAAAGACATGCCGGATAATCCGATTTCTCTGTATTGATCCCCTTTGCAGCCTTGGCGATATCACGGGGATCCTTCTCCGGTTTGGAAAGATTGATCGTTATATCCATAAGACCGAATTCAGTGCTTGAGGTCCATTTCTCATCCTTTGCGATCCGATCGTCACGGATATAATTGGTGGCACGTGAGAAATTGTAATAGAATTCTGTAGCGTCCTTAGGTGATACGGTATAATGTTTAGAGAATTCACTTCTGACAACCGAAGGCGGGGGAGTGAGCAGACCCATTATTTTTGTATCGAAAAGGTCACGATTGGTAATGGTATCTTCAATAAACCCTTTGCTTACGGCATAATCTGACATATCGTTAAGAATTAAATGAATTTCCCTGTGTCCGTCTATATCTGCCGGAGTATATGATGTTAATTGAAATAATTCTAGCAATCGGTTGGTAGTATAGATAACATCCTGTGTATCCACTAACCCTTTATCTTTTCCATAATTGACTAATTCTGTTATGAGATCGTTGATATTCATGACACACCCTCCTTACATTACTGATATTCCACCGTATTTTCTGATCTTTAATACATTGCATGAACCCTGACCGAAAATATCATCCATCGATTTCTTATATTCGGCTACCGCTTCATTTTTGACAAAAGCCTGAATGGTACCGGCAAAACCGCCGCCGTGAACTCTGGCAACACCGTTATCGCCGAGTGTCATCTCGCTTATCATAAGAGCAACGGACATATTCTGTTTATCCGGCTGATGATTAGTATATACATTTTGCAGGTATTTATATGATGAGTCACCAGACTTTTTGACTGTGGATAAAAATGCTTCTATATCGTTGTTGTTAAGTGCATTAACCTCTGCCTGTACACGCTTATTCTCTTCGTAGAAATGTATCGCGCGCAAAAATGCGCGGTCACCGCATTTTTCACGAATGTAAGAGGCATGCGAAAGTATATCTTCCTCTTTAAGCTCGCGTAAAACTTCTTTACCAAAGCATGCAGCAACAAACTTCATTTCCGCGGGAACGGCAGCGTAATCAGGTGTAAGATCTGCATGGGATCCCTTGGTGTCGGTTATACAAAGACTGTAGCCTGCGCTATCCATATCAAAGGATGTCTTTAACACTTTAGGGTCTGACGGATTCTCAAAGTCTATATGGCAAAGACTTCCTACCGAGCATGCCATCTGATCCATTAAGCCGCATGGTTTACCAAAGTATATATTCTCCGCATACTGTCCTATAATAGCAATCTCGATAGCAGAGATCGACATATCATTGTAGAGTCCGGAAAGTATGGTTCCTATCAATGTTTCAAATGCAGCCGAAGAGGAGAGCCCCGAACCTGAGAGAACATTGCTTGTAACATAAGCATCAAATCCACCTATATTATAACCGTTTTCTTTGGTCTTGGCTATAACGCCTCTTATTAGAGAGGAGGTTGTTCCTTCTTCGGATTCCTTCTTATCTAATTCTTCAAGTGATATTGTGATCATATCATATCCCTTGGAAAGAATGTTGACTTCATTGTTATCAGTTTTTTTAACTATTGCAATTGCGTCATCATTAATGGAGGCAGCTAATACTTCGCCATGCTGATGGTCGGTATGGTTGCCGCCGATCTCACTTCTGCCGGGAGCAGAGAATATTCCGTCGACATTGTCACCAAAAAGCCTGTTAAATTCTTTAAGAGCGTCAATATAACGGTTCTTCTGATAAGAGAGTTTATCCTTATCCACATATATATCGATCAAGCGGTCATCTGCTTCTCCTAAAGAGATCATTTTGATATATTCCTCTGTCTTTTTCATGGCAACCTCCATATAATTTTCCGATATTGCATAATAAATGCTGTAAGCTTAGAATAACACTTGTTTAGTAAAATGTCAACTAAATTTAGTAAAATAATTAAAAAATTACTTGATGTTTAGTAAACGGTGTGATATATTATATGGAGAAATACATGGAAGTATTTGATCGGCGCATCATACTAAAGCCGGGTGAATGTTAACATTATAATAAAAGTTCAATATGTAATATAGAAAGAAAGGGTGAGAAGATGGCTACAATTCGTGATGTTGCAAAATTAGCAGGGGTATCACCGGCGGCAGTATCAAGAATATTGAATGATGATCCTACGTTATCGGCAACTGCCATGACTAGAAAGAAGGTTCTTGATGCGGCAGCAAAGCTTAATTACGAGAAGAAGAATTCAATATCAAAAGCTGCATTTACTATGGGAGTGGTACAATGGTTCTCTGCAGAGGATGAGATGAGGGATAAATATTATCTCATGATCAGAAAGGGAATTGAAGATTACTGTATAGCACATTCAATAAGTATAGTTCGTGTTTTTAAGACTGACGGCAATTACAGAGAAGAGCTGTCCGATGTTAATGGTATAATATGTATAGGGAAATTCGGAAACCGTCAGGTTGAGGAATTCATGGGTCTCTGTGATAATGTCATTTTCCTGGATATGCTGGTTGAAGGTTATTCTGCCACCTCACTTACAATGGATTTTAAGTGTTCAGTAAGGAATGCTCTTGAGTACCTAATGGATAACGGACATGACAAGATTGCTTATATAGGAGGCAAAGAGTATACTGAAGACAAGGAACTGATATATGATGAAAGAAGAGAAACTTTTATTAAATATATGCGTGAGCATAACAGGTTTAAGAAGGAATTTGTTAAGGAGGGTGAGTTCACTACGGCATCAGGCTATGAACAGATGAATAAGCTGTTATGCAGAAAGGAATTGCCAACTGCGGTATTTGCCGCTTCTGATGCGATCGCCTTCGGGGTGATCAAAGCGATCAAAGAAGCAGGTTATAAGGTTCCGGGCGATATATCTGTTATAGGATTTAATGATGAAGAGATGAGTGAATTCTCATCACCGACATTGACAACGATACATGCACCGGCGTATGATATGGGACAACATGGTGCCAATCTTTTATACGGCGCAACTAATCTTAATATCTCTACACCGCTTAAGGTCAAGATACCGTGTCATCTCGTTATAAGGGAATCAAGCGGTAAAGCAAAACGATAAGATAGGGAGTTATCACATAAATTATAGGAGGATTATATTATGAGAATACTTGTAACAGGCGGAGCAGGTTATATTGGAAGTCACACATGTGTTGAGCTTTTAAATGCAGGTTATGAGGTTGTAGTTCTTGACAATCTCTATAATTCAAGCAAGAAAGCGATCGACAGGATTGAGGAGATAACCGGTAAGAAGGTAACATTTTATGAGAATGATATGTTAGACGCCGATGCTCTTGAGAAGCTCTTTACAAATGAGAAAATAGATTGTGTTATTCATTTTGCCGGACTTAAGGCAGTAGGCGAGTCGGTTGCAAAACCGCTTGAGTATTATAAGAACAATATTGGTGGAACATTAACTCTTGTTGAGGCTATGAGAAAGCATGGCTGCAAGAATATCATTTTCTCATCATCAGCAACCGTTTATGGAGATCCTGCATTTGTTCCTATTACTGAGGAGTGCCCTAAGGGAACGCCGACTAATCCATACGGCTGGACTAAGAGTATGCTTGAGCAGATACTTTCAGACCTTCATACGGCTGATGAGGAATGGAATGTAATTCTTCTTCGTTATTTCAATCCGATCGGCGCTCATAAGAGCGGCATGATCGGAGAGGATCCGAAGGGAATACCGAATAATCTTCTTCCGTATGTTGCGCAGGTTGCAATCGGCAAGTTAGAGTGCGTAGGGGTGTTCGGCAACGATTATGATACGCCTGACGGAACCGGAGTTCGTGATTACATTCATGTTGTTGACCTTGCACTCGGACATGTTAAGGCAATCGACAAGATCAAGGAGGATCCGGGAGTTAAGATATACAACTTGGGAACAGGTAACGGCTACAGTGTGCTTGATGTCATCAAGGCATTTTCAAAGGCATGCGGACATGATGTTCCTTATCAGATCAAGCCACGCCGTCCGGGCGATATAGCAACCTGCTATGCGGATGCTTCACTTGCAAAGAAGGAGCTTAACTGGGAAGCACAGTACGGCATTGAGGAAATGTGCGCGGATTCGTGGAAGTGGCAGAGCATGAACCCGAACGGATATAATGAGTAATGATATATAAAGAGTAATAAGAACAACTTGTAGTTGACATTTTAACATTTTTGCATATAATTTAGTAATATGACAACCAAATAATTCTTCGGGGCGGAGTGAAAGTCTCCACCGGCGGTATTTGAATTATTCATAAGCCCGCGAGCCGTAAGGCATGAATCGGTGTGAATCCGATGCCGACAGTATAGTCTGGATGAGAGAAGATGAGTTGATATTTGTGCGTGTTTTTCACCACGTATATTGATGCGATTTTAAGCCTTGAAGAATGTATCTTTGAGGCTTTTTTGTTATATTGTTGTTTGTGTTATGTAAGCCAGTAGAGGTTAAGCAAATAAGCTAGTTAGCAAAGGAGGTGGCAAATGTTTACCGGAATTGTAGAAGAATTAGGCAAGGTTGTATCGATAAAAAACGGTGCAAAGTCATCGGTACTTACTATAAACGGCAAATTGATATTCGAGGATATGCACATAGGCGATTCTATTGCGGTTAATGGCGTATGTCTTACAGTAACAAGCAAGACAAATGATACTTTTACAGCTGATGTAATGGCGGAAACATTACGAAGATCATCGCTTGGAAGTTTGAAGGTTGGGAGTTATGTAAACCTTGAACGCGCGATGGCTGCAAATGGTCGTTTCGGAGGTCACATAGTAAGCGGTCATATTGACGGAACAGGTGAGATAGAAAGTTTTGTTAGGGAAGACAATGCCGTATGGGTTACGGTTAAGACACCCGAAAAACTATTGAAGTACATAATAGAAAAGGGCTCGATTGCGATAGACGGTATTTCTCTAACTGTTGCATACGTAGATGATAAGTGCTTTAAAGTATCACTTATACCACATACCGGAGCCAACACAACATTACTTGATAAGAAGCCGGGGGACATCGTAAACCTGGAAAACGATGTAGTCGGCAAATACGTAGAGAAACTCTTACACTATAGCGACACTACCACACCGTCAAGGGCATCGGAATCTCCTCTTTCGGAGGATTTTCTTATGCAACATGGATTTATGTAGGTGACATACACAACTTAGGAAAAATATATATGTAGAAGAAATTACACAGGAGGAAATATAGATGCCAGAATTTAACACACCCGAAGAACTTGTAGCTGAACTTAAAGCCGGCAAGTGTATAGTCGTTCTTGACGACGAAGACAGAGAAAATGAGGGAGATGTGATATGTGCAGCCGAGTTCGCAACAACAGAGAATGTGAACTTTATGGCTAGTTATGCAAAAGGTCTGATCTGTATGCCGATGGATCCAAGCTATACGGATAAGCTTCATTTACCGCAGATGTGCATAACCAATACGGATAATCATTGTACTGCATTTTCCGTATCTGTAGATCATGTAAGCACAACAACAGGTATATCGGCTGTGGAGAGAGGAATAACCGCAAGAAAATTCGTCGAGGAAGATGCAAAACCGGAGGATTTCAGAAGACCGGGACATATGTTTCCGCTTGAGGCAAGACCCGGTGGAGTTATAGAAAGACGGGGACATACCGAAGCAACGGTAGATTACATGAAGCTTGCGGGACTTAAACCTGTCGGACTTTGCTGCGAGATAATGAACGACGATGGAACGATGGCAAGGAGAGATGAACTTTTTGAGTTTGCGAAGAAGCATGATCTTAAGATCGGAACTATCAAAGACCTCATACAGTATAGGAAGGAGCACGAGGTTTTTGTTGAGTGTGTAGCAAGAGCTAAGATGCCAACCCGCTACGGCGAGTGCACGATATACGGTTATGTCAATAAGCTAAATGGCGAGCACCACGTAGCACTTGTCAAAGGTGATGTTACGGATGGCAAGCCCGTAATTTGCAGAGTTCACTCGGAGTGTCTTACAGGTGATGCACTTGGTTCGGCAAGATGTGACTGCGGTCAGCAGTATGACGCGGCCATGAAGATGATTGCCAAAGAGGGCAGAGGTGTGTTACTCTATCTTAGGCAGGAAGGCCGTGGAATCGGTCTTATCAATAAGATAAGAGCCTATGAGTTACAGGATCAGGGCAGGGATACTGTTGAGGCAAACCTTGAACTTGGATTCCCTGAGGATGCAAGGGATTATACTATAGGAACACAGATACTTGTTGACCTTGGGGTGAAGGAACTTCGCCTTATGACCAACAATCCGCTTAAAGTATATGGTCTTGAAGGCTATGGACTCTCTATAGTAGAACGCGTTCCTATCATCATGGAACCCGGAGTTTATGATGCATTTTATCTAAAGACTAAGCAGGACAAGATGGGACACATACTCAATTTGTAATATAATGTTACTATTCATAGTCAATATGAGCTATGATAAGTGTTTCAATGTAGTTGCGGTATATGCGTTAGCAGATAGTTCGCAGCCTGTAAATGTGGAGTCGTGTGAATAATAACCAAATAACAAGGAGGAAATAAATATGAAAACATTAGAAGGAAAATTGGTAGCAAATGACATTAAAGTAGGAATTGTAGCAGCAAGATTTAACGAGTTTATAGTATCAAAATTAATTGGCGGAGCAGTTGACGGATTGACAAGACATGATGTTCCGGAGGATAATATAACTCTTGCATGGGTTCCGGGCGCATTTGAGATTCCTGTAGCTGCGAAAAAGATGGCAGAGTCAGGAAAGTATGATGCCGTAATATGTCTCGGTACTGTAATACGTGGCGCAACGAGTCATTATGATTATGTATGTAACGAGGTGTCTAAGGGAGTGGCACAGGTTTCGCTTAATACCGGTGTACCGGTAATGTTTGGAATAGTTACTACTGAGAATATCGAGCAGGCAATTGAGCGTGCAGGAACAAAGGCAGGCAACAAGGGATATGACTGTGCACTCGGTGCTATTGAAATGGTTAATCTTCTTAAGCAGATGTAAATTGGAATGTGCAGTTAAACATTTATAATCACGGTCGGAGGATTTGTTTTCATGTTTCATCTTAATAACAGGCAATTGCATATGTTATTTATTTTTCTTATAACGGCTGTTCTGGTTATTGGTGGCATTTTTATATTCAGTAACCGAAGAAGTGTTGTTCTTAGGGGAAATATATCCGGGCTTGAAAACTTTTCGGAGGGCTGGGTAGCAACATATGATACTTTGGATGTTGCAAAATGGAGAAAATACGGTAATACTGATGATACATCAGGAAAGAAGATGGTTACAGAGGTTATAAATCTTCCGAATTCATTTGATATCAAAGCTGATAAATATGTTACTCTAACACATAGGATTCCTGATTTTTCTGAAGATAATATATATATGGTATTTGATTCAAAAGACCAGATAATAGAGGTTAGTGCTGATAAGGATATTCTATATGTAAGTGATGGTGAGGATATCAGTTTTCCGTATCATGTGATACCGATCGATCGACAATATCGGGATGGTAATATTATTATACGGGTTAAGAGGACAGATAAGGATAAGGTTACTTTTGACAGTGTGAGGATCGGTAATTACACAAAACTTATGTCGGCTGCCGTTAAAGAAAATGGCTGGCTGGTTTTGGTTGGAGCATTGCTTGTAATTTTAAGCTGCGGAATAAGTATAATCGGTATTTCTCTTAAGGTAGAATACACAAAGAAGCTTATGCTCAAGTATGTAGGCGTTGAAAGTTTTTTTGCGGGTATACTATTTATTATTGAGAGCAGGCTCTTTCAGAATTTCATCAGATGGGAAATGCTTAATTACTTTATGCGTACGGCTTTCATAATACTGACAACAGTGGCTCATTTGCTAGTGGTAAGATGTCATATCAGAAAACCCAGAATTTTGACTGTGGTTGATTTTGGTATACTGTTTTACTGTATTGAGTTTATAAGTGTTATGGTGCTTCAATGGTTTGGTTTACTTTCCTTTGAAAGAATTCATTTTATTGCAGCGGTTCTCTCCTTTGCAGGTCTTGTTATATACACATTGTTGATCGGCAGCGCTTCTTATGACTACAAACAGCGGGAGGAAAAACCGGTTTTTCTTTCCAATATTATTCTTGTTTGTGCTGCAGTAATTCAGATAGTGTTAGTGATCATACATTCAGAGGAAGCAGCCAGCGCGATACCTTTGGCAGTAGGATGCATATTCTATTTTGTTATTCTGACTGTTTACGGGATGAGAAAAGCTGTGCAGGTGACTGAGGTTGCTCATGATCCCGATGATGACAGAATGCTTATTACTGAACAGGTTATAGATAAGTTTAATCCCAATCTGCTGTTTGCTTCATTTCAATCTTTGCAGAATTTAATAAAAAACGGTTCCGAAAACAGCACAAAGATGATATATTATATATCCGTATACGTTATGAACAATCTCAAGGCTATGAGCAGCCAGGGAGAGATAATACCTTTTAATTCCGAGCTTGAACATATAATGGCATATCTTCAGCTTCAACGAACAAGAAACAGCAGTCTTTCTTTCGCAATAGAAAGCAAGGTTAAGGATTTTAAGATCCCGAGAAACACTATTGAACCGTTAGTTGAAAACGCTGTCAAATATGGAATAGGCGGTAAGAATGACAAAGGTAATGTTGTTGTAAGAAGCTATGAAAGGCAGGATGGCTATGCTATCCAGATTATAGATGATGGTATTGGCTTTGATGTTAAGTCGCTCAAAAATACCGGTGGGGATTCGGCGAAGAATATATTCTCAATATTAGAGAGTAAATGCAAAGCCAAAACAGAGATTATTTCAAAAGAAGGAAAAGGAACGGTTATCACGATATTGCTGCCAATGATAGAAAATGAGCTATTGTAAAGGGAAGACGATATTACAATAATGCTTATGAAAGTCTTGGAGTCAACATATTAAATAACCGGTGTATAAGATTAATGAGGAATGACATGGAAAACGAGAATAAGGAAAACAAAAATGATAATAAGAATATGAGTATAGCGGACAGATTTATTACGGCAATGTTTCTTCCGGGAGATTATCCTGCTTTATTAAAGCTTAAAGCGGGAAAGGTAATCTCATATATTATACTTCTGGCATTGCTGCTTAGTCTGGTTCAATATGGTATACCTGTACTTGCTGCTATTGCAGGATACAGAGGAGTTGGTAATTACATTACCGAACAACTGCCTGATTTCTCTTTGGAGAATGGAATTTTTACATTGTCAGAAAAATATGAGAGAGACGACGATAAAACGGGAATTTATATCCTGATAGATACCGACAAGGAAGCATTTACTGTGGATGATATTGACAAAGACATGCTTCAGGTGATGTTAATAAGCCGCACCAATATTCTTATGTATAATAACATCACAGGTGTCAGCGGAATGGTTCAGGAGCAGAAGTTTTCGGATTTTTCCAATCTTAAGATCAATAATGAGAGCGTAGCCGGCATGGCTCCGATGATATATGCGGGAATGTTCTTTGCCTTTTTGTTTGTGTGCTTTATGACATTTGCGGAATATATGATATCCGCATTATTCTATGCATTGATTCTATACGTGCTTTCACGCCTTATGCAGGGCAGGGTTCCGTTTGCGGCAATCTATAAGATAGCATTGTTTGCCCAGACATTAGGCGCGTTGGTATCGGCAGTTGCCAATTTCATAGGTACGCCGGTGCTTGTTATGGCAGGCAGTACATTTGCCATGATCGTTACTGTGCTAATAATGAACAGGGCGTATTTTAAGATTGCACCTCCTCCAAGAGTTTCCTGATCTTATCCGCGGTTAATGAACACAATTGTGAATTGTGAAATGTGCCTTCCATTGTTACGTCACGTGAAAACCACTTGGGAGGTATATAAGAGTTGGCAGAAACCGTGTCGGGAAATTCAACCTCGGCTATAATTAATCCCGTAAGATCCTTATGAAATATATCTAATTCTATTGTAAGACCAGTTTTCTCAGGTATCTTATATCTGGTTTTGCTTATAACTATCCCTTCGGATTTGGATAGTAATTTCTCGTAGGCTTCTTTCGTTAAAGGGAATTCCTCCTCCTGTCTTTCCATAAACCCCGGTCCTTTATATGTAAGAATATAATCATTGTCTTTCTTTCGGATACGAAGTACCGGTTCCGTTATTATATATGCCTGTTCTATCTCTGTGGACGGATATTCTTTATAATTATCCGGAAGATCTTTCCTATCTATAAGATATTTTCTTTCTATTTCCATG
>OMSZ01000135.1 GCA_900313855.1 uncultured Eubacteriales bacterium | reverse complement strand
TAAAATTTCGGGTTTGGGGTTTTCTATACATAGAAATAAAACAGGGATATGCCTTCTGTGGTTGCCACAGTAGACATATCCCATTTACTTTAGTTACAATACAGTCTGTTACTTTTGAATTTCCTGCATCATAGTTGCGCCGTCCTTGAAGCCAGCCTTGTATGCAGCCCTCGTCTCAGCAGCGGCAGTCTCGCTCACGCAGTCGAGGAGCTTGTGGAACACATCCATCTGCTCCTCACTCAGCGAATCTTCAAACGGTATGCAGAGCTTATTAAACTCATCTGAGAACTCAGCGGAGTGAATATCGCCCTGGCGGTAGTTGTAAAGTGCATCGATCATCATATCATCGAACCTCGCAATCATTATAAGATATGTGCGTATAATCGGCTTATCTGCGCCATTTTCTTTGCAAGGTTTTCAGATTGGTCTTCTCATATTTATAGCTATTGTTCTTCTATCCGGGGAAAGATGATTCGAAACATCGGGAGCCTAATTGTTACATAGTATTATTCATTCAGCGATACGGCACCCTCTGTTAGTACCTATAGCAATCGGCGTTGAGTACTTATTATCCATTGATAAAAGCCTGAATCAGGGGTATGATAGAACCAAAAGGTATCGAAGGAGGCGCTCAATGGATAACAACGTAGGAAAAAGAATCAAGTACTATCGCTTACAGCGTGGAATGAGTCAGGAGCAGCTTGCACTACAAGCTGAAATCAATCCAGCGTTTCTTGGGCACTTGGAAAGAGGACTGAAAAGCCCTACAATGACAACTCTTGATAAAATAGTAAATGCTCTCGGACTAAGCTATAGTGAGTTTTTTGACGATTCTACCGATGCTTCCGACACCGAAGGTAAACGCTTCTACATGGATATGATAGTGAACAGTGCGAAAAGACTGCCAGATGATAAGCTGAAAATAGCTGCTGATATTATGCTCAAACTTACTGAATTGGCTGATTGAAATGAACCGCTTGGCTGAAGTCAAGCGGTTTAAACTTTCCGTAAAATCATACCAAAAGGTATTGACAAGTAGTTGCTATTGGTGTATAATATGAGTGTAAAGAAGAAGTTGTATCATAACAGTTAAAACAGAAAGGAATGGAGTGAAGAAGGCGAACGCTCGATTAGTTAAAAACGTAAAACCAGGAGGTGTTTGAATGTCTTTATTTGGAGATATGCTGTATGCAGCAGCAAAATCGCAAGAATGGATCGCAGTTGGCGATATACCATATAGAGGATCTGGCATATTTGTAATGGCTAAGGTTAAGCATGATGGTTGTTCTTATTGGTATGATGTCAAAAACAACTGTGTTGGAAGACTAGAATCTAAGGACTTTAAGGAAATCATTGCTAAACTCAATGACAACGAAATTATGAGAAAAGAGTTTGTAGCTGGAAGGTATGATATTTTACAACTAATGTGGAATGGACTGAATTACCTTGAGGTGGATCATATTACTGCAACGGATCTTTACGATATGTATAGATAGTTCATTCTTATGATTGCAAGTTTTAATACCTACATACATTAAAAGAATCACCTCTCTGTCTAATTAGGCAGAGGGGTGCGATTGTTATTCTTCAACCTTCCAGTCAGCGAGTATTCGCTTCTCAGAATCGTAATCTATGCCGATATTGTATAGCTTTCTACCATCTGCACGAAAGGAAGTGTGCAGTCCTTACAAAGGGGCTTATGATCCTGCGAATCAGCACATACAGCCACAGGATCCACGCCATTCACAATGGAAATATGATCTGAATGCCAAGTGCAAGTGTATGAAAAGAAATATTGACATGGGTGCCGGGCAGCGGTGCGATAAGTTTGAGAACAAGATCACATAGTAAAAAACTCCCCTTAGGTACATCTCTCCGTACCTAAGGGGATTCTTATATTCATAGCTGTTGTTATTCTTCAACCTTCCAGTCAGCGAGTATCCGCTTCTCGGAGTCGAAAGATACGCCGATCTTGTACAGCTTTCTGCTGTCGGCTGTGAAAGGAAGTGTGTAGTCTTTATCGTTTATCTGCTGCAGTGCCTTTTCAGCACTCTCGTCACGTTTGAACTCGAACAGATAAATGAACTTCTGTGTCTTAACACTGCAATCGATACGTCCTGAGAAAGTGTGCATCTCACAGTTCACGAACTGTCCGAGCAGGGTAAATACAAGATATATCACGGTCTGGAAGTAATGCTCAAATGTGGTATCGG
>OMSZ01000212.1 GCA_900313855.1 uncultured Eubacteriales bacterium | reverse complement strand
TATATCCATGCCAGCAAAGAGGTTGCTAAACTTATAGAGTCACTTTCAGGAGATGAGAAGACAGGTGCAGAGATCATACTTAAAGCACTTGAGGCTCCTTTGTTCCATATAGTTGCTAATGCAGGTCTTGAGGGTGCTGTGATCGTTAATAAGGTAAAAGAGTCAGACAGAGGTGTTGGATTCGATGCTCTTAAGGAAGAGTATGTTAACATGATCGAGGCAGGTATCATTGATCCTGTTAAGGTTACACGTTCAGCACTTCAGAATGCAACATCAGTTGCTTCAACACTCCTTACAACAGAGTCTGTTGTTGCTGATATCAAAGAGGATACACCGGCTATGCCTCCTATGAACGGCGGTATGGGTGGAATGATGTAAGATTTAAATACTTCATTACGATATTGAGAAGGTCCGCACGCATTATGCGCGCGGACCTTCTTGTGCAAATCTGTGTTTATCGAGCTGATGTTTGACAGACGCACAGGTCTAACGGTATGCCGATATCTACATATCCGTTTTGACCTGTGCTGTTCATCGACTAAATAAGAAAATATTTGTTTTATCTTTTGAATAAATAATAATAAAAAGCCGGAATTCCGGCTTTTTTGTTTAGTATAATATCCGTCCTATGAATAGTAAAACGTAGTTAGGAACAACAAATACTCAATTCATAGCAATTTGTATTGAGGCTTTTCTTCATCAAATAATATCCAGCGTATTATATCGTCTGTGAAAATACAAGGAAGAGATGCGATCATCCAAATAAATGAAAAGGCCGGACAAATCTGACCGTATAGATTATATGGGAGTTTGGAATAGTCCCATATATGAAGGTGAAGCTTTATATTGACTATATAACCGGTTATAAGCTCTAACAGTGTTATTATACATGAAGATATTAACATCTGGGTAATGATAGATATACGAAAATGGGAAGCCTGATTAATAATACCACAAAGTATAAGAGCTGTTCCTCCGCAGATGATCATTGAAAAATGAGAGTAGCCGCGAAATAGTATTTCAATGTAAAAATACGAAAAGCCGCCTATGATAAATAGGAAAAAATATTTTAAAAAAGTTTCAGTGTGCATAATTATTCTCCCGTATGTTATCTTTTCTGGAAAAAGTAAAGTCATTATTTTTTGATATTACTTTTCTTCTGATAAAATATAGTATGTGAAAGGTGGAAGTAATATATACAGTTTAATATGAGAAGTATAGAGGTAATATATATGGATAGCTGTTAAAAATGAAAGAAGAAAAATATGTTGGAGAATGTGAGAAGGAAATAGGAGAATAATGCATACAAATATAAGAAGTATATGATGGAAATGTATAGATGGTTTAGAAAAAAGCAGCAGTGAAATACAGATGAGATTAATTTAAGAAGGCGACCGGATACTACCACATGAGGTAATATCAATCCGGCCGCCCTAAAAGACTATTGGATTATATATGAATAAAGCAATGGTCACGGATCAAGTGGAGTCATCTTAAGTCCCTTGTACATCTTAGTGTAAAAGCTCATCTCGTCCTGATAGAGGACATATCCTCTGGCACCATCCTTTACAATATATGCATATTTGTTTTTCTGAACATTCATGTACAATACTTCATCAACATTCAGTTCTTTTGCCTTGGCTTTAGCCGTATAGACATTCAATGGTTCAAGCTTGAACTTTTTAACTGCCTGCTCGACTGTCATATGAGACACCTCCTAATAAAAATTTGAATTGACAAACAGTCATAATCTATACATAATTATATATGTTCTTCTAAGAATAGTATATTGTTTATTGTTGACAAAGTCAACTAGTAATGTTGCACAAAAGTGCTGTTGCATATGTGAAATATTATAAATTTGATTTGGTGAATTTTTCTAATAAGAGGAAAGAAATGGAAGAAAAAATCAATTTTCGGCTAAAAATGGAAAAAGAACTAAGCTTGATCGAGAAGGAAATAATAAGTGGAAGACAGCCTCCGAAGTTGTTACTTCACGGTTGCTGTGCTCCGTGTTCGTCATATGTACTTGAGTATCTTAACAGATTTTTCAGGATAACGAGCTTTTATTATAATCCTAATATTTCTGAAGCTGAGGAATATGACAAAAGGGTTAAGGAACTGCAAAGGTTAATAAATGAACTGCCTGTAATCAATAAAGTATCAATGCTTGAAGGAAGATATGATACTTTGGAGTTCGATGAGGCTGTTGCAGGGCTTGAGAAGCTGGGTGAAAGAAGCAGCAGGTGTTACGCCTGTTATGAACTGCGGCTTAGAGAGACTGCTGCGGTTGCATCAAGGGAGGGCTTTGATTATTTTACAACAACCCTTTCCATAAGTCCTTATAAGGATGCAAAATGGATCAATGAGATAGGAGAACGTGTCGGCAGAGAATATAATGTAAAATATCTGTATGCCGATTTTAAGAAGAAGAATGGATATAAACGCTCAATAGAATTGTCAAATGAATACGGGTTATATCGACAGAATTATTGCGGATGCAAATACAGCAAAGCTGAAAGCTTAAAGGAGGATAATAATAATGATAGTAGAACCTAAGGTTAAAGGATTTATCTGTACAACAGCACATCCGACAGGCTGTGAGAAGAATGTTGAAAGACAGATAGAATATGTTAAGGAGAAGGGCGCAATAAATGGTGCAAAGAAGGTGCTTGTTATTGGCGCTTCTACCGGCTATGGACTGGCATCGAGAATTACGGCGGCATTTGGTATGCAAGCTGCTACGATAGGAGTTTCTTTCGAGAAGGAGGCTTCGGGAAAAAGAACCGCAACACCAGGTTATTATAACAACAGAGCATTTGATAAAAATGCACAAGAAAACGGCCTTTATGCAAGGACGATCAATGGAGATGCCTTTTCAAAAGAGGTTAAGGATGAGGTTATTGCTCTTATAAAAAAGGATCTTGGTAAGGTGGATATGGTCATTTACTCTTTGGCGGCTCCGAGAAGAACTACCTCTGATGGGGTGACATATACATCAACTCTAAAAACAGTTGGGGAAGCATTTACTCAGAAAAACTGGAATTTAAGAGATGATACTGTTAACGAGGCAACGATACCCGTTGCTGATGAGAATGAAATTTTATCCACGGTTAAAGTTATGGGTGGTGAGGATTGGAGTGATTGGATCGATGCGCTGGTTTTAAATGATGTGATAGAGGATAACGCAATTACGGTCGCATATTCTTATATTGGTCCTAAGCTTACTTATCCGATATATCATGAAGGTACTATTGGAAGAGCCAAGGCTCATGTTTCAAAGACCGCAGGAGAGATAACTGATAAATATTCTGACAAAGGTATTAAAGCCTTTGTATCAGTCAATAAGGCTTTGGTTACCCAGGCAAGTGCTGCAATTCCGGTAGTTCCTTTATATCTTTCCGTGCTTTACAGGATAATGAAGGAAAAAGGAATTCATGAAGGCTGTATAGAGCAGATGTACAGACTTTATAGCGATAAGGTCTATAATGGGTCGGGAATAAGAACAGAAGATGACGGAATGCTTCATGTTGATGATCTTGAAATGAGGCAGGATGTTCAGGAAGAGGTAATGAAGGTCTGGGAAGAGATTAACAGCGACAATCTCTTGTCATTAGCTGATACAAAAGGATACTGGCTGGATTTTTATAATATGTTTGGCTTTAAGCTTGAAGGTGTGGATTACACAAAGGATGTAGCAGTGTGAATTCTGAATTACAAAAGCCTCTCTTGTAAGTATGAAGAGAGGCTTTTAACTCAGTCGGAGAAATCCCCCACCTCTAAGCTTAGGTGTAGGTGGGGGTTATGTCAAACTATACTCAGTCGGGGTACAAGCTC
>OMSZ01000229.1 GCA_900313855.1 uncultured Eubacteriales bacterium | reverse complement strand
TTGTTCATAATATAACGTATATTCATTATATGGTATGCCTTCTGCTCATAATCATAGCCATCAAAACTCATTATTCTGCCATCATTTGACAGCACAGTATTAACTATAAAATCAGCAAAATCCCTGCAATCGTCATAGACTAACGGTTTCTCATAATCAGCTGAATTAATTTCATCAATAAATACTGCAACATCATCAAGTGTACATACATCATCCATTAAGGATTTTTCCATAATAAAGAGAAGAACTGAGAATACTATGTTGATCCGCTCATCATTCTTAATAAAGAAATATTTATTAAAGCTGGTCTTATCCACTATATTCTGAATTAGTGTCGCATATAATCCGACATTTTTCATTCTCTTTGGAAAATCCTTCAAAAAATCGTATCTCACTTCATTCTCCTTTGAAAATACTAATTATCTACAGTGATTATTGAATTGTATGAGCAATTTTAATAATCAGCAGCACTTATTATTTCTTGTGGAATATATCTTCCACAATTAAGAATCTCAATTATTTTATTCTTTCTTTCAACAGTAAACGCTTCCGTAAAAGAAGTAATATCTGTAATCTTCTGTTCTTTCATGTGTGGGAGCTTTGAAATATCCTCAACCTTATCAATCATTCTATTATACAATTCAAGACAGATAGCGCAATCATTATTCAATATTTTATTCATTCGCATCATAAGGCTTTCATATATTCCTATTCCTTCATAGTCCAGATCTCCGGCATACAATAAATGATTTCTCTCATCCGTCATATACGGTTCGGAAGAAATCTCAAAATCCTCGAATGATTTAACAACTCTTTTTCCTCCGCCATATATCAATGTTCCTACTGATACTCCGCAAATATCATTATTTCCGCCAAGCATTTTCTTTCTCACGCTATAAAACGGATCAAGGTTCTCAAGAATCAGAATGTTTTGCGGAACATCCTTGCTGAATGAATAATATGCTAATGGCTCGGCAGTCCGAAAGACTGAAAGGCTGTCCTTATCAATACCACAATGCTTAAGTACATCTCCTGATGATACTCCATCATAAGATTTTCCTGAAAGGAATTTTTCCTTATTCCATATTGCAAAACTCCGTTCATTCTCAGACATTTGATAATTAAGAGCTTCTTTATGATTTTCAACATAATCACTTAAATCAATTACATATTCACGTTCTTTCTCGTAAATATCAGGATGATTGAGATAGAAATCAATATTTATCATAGGTGAGATTGCATTACGCAATTCATTAATAAGCTTTGAATAATCCTTTTTCTCTTCAATAAGCCAGTATTTCGTATATAACGCCGGTTTTTTTCCATTCTTCGACGAACTCAATACAGGCTTTATTCTGCCACTATCTATCAATGAAAATATATATCCGGCTTCTTCCGTATAGTTGGAGAATTTCTTTCCAGACACCAATTGTTCATACGTGACCTTTTTCATTGAAAACACCTCTTATCAATGTCTTTCTAATGCTTTAGGCGGACTAAGTCTTTCCGCTTCTTCAATAGCTGATTTTGCCATGAATAAATCCGCCATTATCTGAGCAATAGATAAATCATTACTCCCTTGCATATATAACTTCACCTCTTCCGATTTCTCCTAATATCCCCACATCCCCTGATTGACCAAAACTAAAATATAAGATATCATAATCCTGTTTATAGTCATCAAAAATGTATAGTTTTTTTTTTTTTTTCTTAAATGATTTTGATGTAAGACATTTCGATTTTGAAACATTTCCAAACACTGCAATATCTATATCAGAATCTTCTTCACATCGTTCACTTATACTCGAACCAAACAACACAATTCTTTCAATATATTTACATTGTTTAGCTGCTTCTGCAATATTATATATATTTTTTTCTTTTAAATCGGCAACATTTACAGTTTTATTACCAATTTTAACCTGTACAACTTTGCACATAAACTGACCATCTCCTACACAACTGCCTCTATCAGCGTCTTATCTCCTACGGATATCGTCTTAACTCCCACTTCTTTATTCTTGTTGAAATTATAGCTTAGCATATAACCCTTCTGTATATGATAGTAATCAAGATAATCCGAAAGCTGTTCCTGCCCACGCTCGTTATAAGCATTACCACGCCATATCTTAAGCTCGACAACAAAACGCTCTCCAAGATAATCTATTACAACATCCATACGCCTGTTATTTCTTGTCTGTGCCTCAACATAATAGTTGCCTGTTCCGTTGATTATCGGACGGATATACAACAGAAATCTTCTTCTGCCCTCATCCTCGTCAAATGTTTCATAATCATCTCCATACAGGTCATCAAAGCTTACAACAAATCTTTCAAGAACCTTATCCATGTCTAAATGACCGTCTTTGATAAACAGCTCACGTTCGTTAGATGCTGCACGGTACATAGAGTGTTTTTTCATCTCATTTTCAGACAGATAATAATTGTATAGAAGCATTTCAAATATCCTGTTGGCTATCGTAATAGTATTACCCGAAACATCAATAAATCCATACATCAACGCATCATTTATCGCAAGGTTATATCTGTTATAAGCTATGTTTTTGCCGGAAAACAGCATATCTTCTAACGCATCACTCATTTCCGGATTATTAATTATCTTTCCCATAAGCGAATCAAAAAGTGTATTACTCTCTGATACGATAATTCTTACCGCCTCACTAATCCCATCCTGTGTCCAAGCATCCGAAAGTGCAGGAAATCTCTCGCTACCCGCAAGCTCTTTATCAAGAAGCTGACAGATACGGCATACAAGGAATGGATAACCACCCGTATATGCTCTTATCTCCTTTGCAACAGCTTCCACATCCATTCCCGTATTGTGATCATTTTCATAATCCTTAAGCATTCCGGCAATACCTTCTGCCGAAAGACTCATATCAAGAGTGAAATCCACTGCGATGTTCCAAGGACTATTTACCTTTCCTACCTCATCAGGTCTAAGCTTTCTCTTAAGATTCTTAATGTCCGTCACTCCGGCTAGAATTACTGATTGAAAGGTCTTATAATCATCTGATGCGGCTCTCTCAAGATAGTGGTATCGAAGTAATGCCAGGAAATCAAGAAACACACCATTATTAGACGCACTATCCACTTCATCTATAATCAGAACAATAGGTTTATCAGAACGGTTACACCATTTCAAAAATGTCGTAAAAATATCACTCAAACGCATATCACCATTTTTATTATAGGCAAACTGCGAAAACATATCCAAATATTCCTGCGGAATGGGCATTCCCCTTAATTCTGCTGCCTCGACAAACATTTTGGACAATTCCTGAACAAAGGTACTCTCACTCTTAAAGCCTTCACTGCTAATGCCCTGAAAATCCAGACTCAAAACAACATAATCATCCTTAAGGTATCGTGCAAGCATTTTAAGTGTTGTGGTCTTTCCATACTGACGTCCGCGATTGACGGTAAAATACTTTCCTTCCTCAACCATTGTTTTCATCAGTTCAAGCCTCTTTGAAATATCGACCATATAATGTTTTGTAGGGACACAAAGCCCTGTTGTGTTGAATTCCTTCATCTATCTGACACCTGCCTTTATATTATTCCGCAAACATATTCAAGACTCACCCCAACATGTACTTCACTAAAGTTTGGAATAGCCCTCTTTATCTTAAGATATAATAACACATCTTGTATTTTTATACCATCCAAAAATGATACCATACCTGATACATTCCTGATGCATTTACTCTGTATAATCTTGTAATGTGGGAAAGAATATACTATCATAAGCAATAAAGGAGGCTTGCTCTATGATTAAAATACTTGTTGTGGAAGACGAGAAAGCTATATCGGATCTTATTGTGTTCAACTTAAAACGCAACGGTTATCAGTGCACCGCCTTATATGACGGCAAATCTGCTGCCGACCTGTTAGAAGACAACACCTTTGACCTGATACTGCTTGACATCATGCTTCCTGAAATAAACGGATACGAGCTTATGGAATATATACGCCCTATGGGGATTCCGGTAATCTTCATCACAGCAAAAGCCTCTCTTGATGACAGAATCAAAGGTCTTACCTCCGGAGCGGAGGACTACCTTGTAAAGCCGTTTGAAATAGCCGAATTACTGGCAAGAATCCATATTGTACTAAGACGTTACAACAAAACCGAGAATCAATTAATATTTAAGGATATTGAAGTTGATGTAGAAAACCGTCTGCTTACCAAAGCAGGAAATGAGGTCAAACTGACACCAAAGGAATTTGACCTTTTTGTATTGCTGCTTAGAAATATTAACATGACACTTTTCAAAGACCGTATATTTGAAAGCATCTGGGAAACCGAATGGCAGCCGGAATCAAGAACCGTTGATCTGCACATTCAGCGGCTGCGCAAGAAACTTGGTCTTAAGGATGAATTAAAGACCATTTACAATACCGGATACAGGCTTACCGATTCCAATAAATGATAAGTCATTCAATGTTATATAAGCCAGCATGTCTTACACCACACCTGCCAAAGTGTAATACTGCAAATAACCAAGACATCTATCAGGAGACACCATGAAATACCGATATAAAGTTCTCATAATCAATATGCTCATCATTTCAATAGCCCTGTCACTTTCAGGGTTTATTCTGATGTCACGAAATAATTCACTGATGCTTAACGCACAGGTTAAAAATGCAGTTGTCGAGAACAATCTCGCACAGTCGGTAATCGAATATTCCCTGCTTGATGTTATCAACTCCAAAACAAGTGTCGCAAAACGTCTTCCCGAAATCAGCGAAGAGGTATCGGCAGGTATGCTTTCCGGCACATCGGCACTCTATGTACGGTATAACGGTAATCTTTTGTTTCAGGCTGACGAATCCGCCGATATTCCAAATGAGCTTTTTGATTCCCACAAGGGAATACGGAAAAATTATATGATATCTCACAATAGTGACGAAATGTATATATACGTCACCTCATTTGGTGCAATAGACGGGAAAACTCTCAACATCATAACCCGAAGAAACATAAGCGACACAGAAAAGCTTATGAACCGTAACACAAAGGAATACATGATATTTACCCTCCTCATTCTCGTGGTATCGGGAATCCTTGTATATGTGATAAGCTATCTGCTCACACGTCCGCTTGAAAAACTAAACCGCGTCACAGACGCATTTTCAGACGGCGATTTCTCAGCAAGAAGTGATATACGCTCCGCAGATGAGGTGGGGCTTTTGTCAGACAAGTTCAACGCTATGGCAGACTCCGTCGAAAACCACATTGATGAGTTAAATGATATGCTGCACAGAAGGGATCAGTTCGTGGCAGATTTTACACACGAAATCAAGACACCTATGACCGCAATCATAGGCTATGCCGACACTATCCGCTCCGTTGATCTTACCCGTGACGAACAGGTTAAAGCAGCCGGCTACATTTTCTCAGAGGGAAAAAGACTTGAGCAGATGTCAATGAAGCTGTTTGATCTGCTGTATATAAAAGACAGACATATTGAGAAGAATAAATGCAGTGCCCGTTTAATCGGAGAGGATGTCATCGCAAGCACAGCTCCGATTCTTAAAGACTATGATGTGAAATCCGATTTTGACAACGCAATGATAATGTGCGAGCCTGGGCTTATCAAAACAGTGCTTATCAATCTGATAGACAATGCAAGAAAGGCATCCGAAGAAGGAGTAGTTATTGAGGTATATGGAAAGATCATTGCCGGTTCCGCATCCGCTGAAAACGATGATAATTCTATGCTGTACGAGGACAAAACAACCACTTGTGATTATTATGAATTCTCTGTGCGTGACTACGGCATAGGTATTCCACAGGAAGATATAGACCGGATATGTGACGAGTTCTACATGGTCGATAAGTCACGTGCAAGAAGCAAGGGCGGTGCAGGACTTGGACTATCACTTGCCAATATAATTTTGCAGGAGCACGACTCAAAGCTTGAGATCGTAAGCGAGGTTGGCAAAGGAACATGTATGAGCTTTCGGTTTGAAATTGTTGCAGATAATATCTGAACAACTCTTTTATCACCTTGCAAGTGGACACTTATCCAAGTGCCCTGTCAAAAAAGAAATATTAACTACAGTTAAATTATATCTTCAAAAGAGGTATCAGCTATGAGTAACAACATTTTCAAAAATATAATAATATGTATCGGTGCAGCTGCAATCGTAGCAGCCACTATTCTTATGCCCGGGTTTTTTCTTAAAAAAATATCAGCACAGAAATACAACACAGTAGCCGAAGTTCCGACACAGTATTACTCCGGCCCGTCAGAGGCGGTAGTCAAAAATGCATCAAAACAGCTATCAGAATTGCAGAAAATACAACTTATCTCCGGACTTTGGGAAAGTGAAATATCCGCAGCTAATTCATCAGAAGCAAACATAAGCGAATTAGAAGCAAAAGACCTTGCCATTGACAGGCTGACATCACTTTCTTCAAACGGTCTTTTCCCTACAAACGCATACTCGGATTACCAGAAATGGTACTCATGGACTGCAGTTCCTTACAAAGCCGTTGACACCACCTTCCGTACTTACGCAGCTATTTATTGGGATGTAGCATTTACAAAATACGATAACTCCGAAAGTCACAGAATCATATTAACCGAAAGCGGTGATATACTATATGCCTTTGCAGGCACCAACAAAAAAAGCCTTGACGGGTTTACGCCAAAGCTTGAGAATATCAACTCATTATTCATAGATGATGCATACGATACGGACAAAACAGATGCAGCATCGGGCTCATTCGCCACAATAAAAAGTAACGCTGCAAATGCAAATGAGATTAATAACGCTTTCACAAAATCAGCATTTATTATAGGACAGAACTATATACAAGACCTCGAAAGCTTTGATGTAACGGGCGGCGTGGATTTCACCATTGCTGGTGGCGATAAGATAACGGGAACAATGTTATACGGAACTGATAATGGGCGTTACACATTTTTTGTGGTGTTTGCTAAATAAACATTATATTTCTTAATTTTTTTCTAAAAATAATTTACCAAACGACCTCACACAGAAAAGGTGCCTTTGAACACTTAAGTTCCCAAAGCAAGCAGCCATGCCATTATGTGAATCGCCTGCTGGAATTTTTCCTCGAATACAAGTTGTTTGATTTCATCTGCGGTATATGTTCTCACATTGAGAAACTCCATATCATCAAGCTCCTGTCCTGTTACCTTGCGGCAGTTCCTAGCTTCAAAAATATAAGCGTAGTTATCCGCAATCGTAGCATTCGAAGCAACCGTGATCAAATGCCGCCACTCATCAGATACATATCCCGTCTCCTCTCTAAGCTCACGTATGGCAGCCTCTAATGCCACATCCTCAGACACCTTATAATTACTGCTAAGGTTATTGGCCAAATTATTATCACTATTTTCTACATTATTTCCGTCAGATGCACTACTGTCCTTAACCTCAATCCCGCCTGCCGGAAACTCCGTTGTTATCTGCCTGATACCTTGCCGAAACTGTCTTACACAAATATAATTGCCGTTCTCATCCGTTGCGACTATCACAACATAATTTCTCCTGCTGTAGCTGTAGTACGGTTCAAATACATTTCCATCCGGAAAGCGGAATGCAGAACGCCTGAAATCTATCCATTCATCATTTACAATATGCTCTGTACTTATCTCCTCCCATGCAAGGTTTTCATCCAAATTGTCGTAATCATTATTATTCATTTTCCAGACTATCCTCCATATATTAGTTATCGCTTCTTACCCATCTCCTCGTCTCCAAAATACACCTTTCCAAGTGTCGGCTTGTCCATGCCTGACAGCGCGTAAAGAAGTGTACTCTTGCCCGAACCCGACGAGCCCATGATGACTGTGAAATCTCCTTCAAGGATTTCAATGTCCATATTTTTTATTACATGCTGCTGAAGCCCTGCATTTGAAAAGGACTTACACAAAAAGAGCTTGCGTGTAAATCCGGCATACGCCAGTACAATATAAGCCGCTTTGAAAGCGGCAGTTGTGTTCCCAGCCTGCAGACACCAGATCAGCTTGCCAAAGCTATGGGTAAACAGATTAATATATCGTTCAAATAACTAATAAGAATTGTAGTTT
>OMSZ01000211.1 GCA_900313855.1 uncultured Eubacteriales bacterium | reverse complement strand
CTTGGATTCATTACTCTTATTGCTAATTCCGTAGGTGGCGGCAGCAGTAAGAAGAATAAGGCAACTACTGAGGCGACAGAGGAAAGCTTTTTCAAAGATGAGGACGAAAAGGAGCAAAAGAAATCGACAGAAGCTACCGAAGAATCCCAGAAGAAGTTTGAAGAAAGCATTGAGGATATAACAAAGAAGGTTAATGAGGACAGTAATGAATCTGACAAGAAGAAGAAAAAGAAGAAATCTTCTGTTGAAAGCAGTGAAGCTTCAGACAATACCGATCAGACAAAAACAGATACTACTTCGACAGAAGCACAAGTAACTGAGGCTGCGACAACAGAAACACCGGTAACAGAGGCACCGGCCACAGAAGCGCCTGCATCGGAAGCAACTGAGGAGACTATTCAAAGTACGGTTGAAACTTCTGTAGAAGCGGCACCTGCACAATAAGTTGTTAATAGGGCGGAGGCTATAGTGTGACAGACAAATACATTTCATACACTGATGAAGATTTGATCACGCTTATTAAAGAAGGTGATCAGGAAGCAACAGAATATCTTGTAAAGAAATATTATCCGCTTGTTATTAAATCTACACGTACCATGTTTCTTATCGGTGCTGATGACGAGGATCTTACGCAGGAGGGACTGATAGGTCTTTTTAAAGCTATTCAGAGCTATGACAGTAATAACGATGCGTCTTTCTTTACTTTTGCGCAGCTTTGTATCAAGCGGCAGATATATTCTGCTGTTAAAGCCTCTAACAGAGAGAAACATTCTCCGCTTAACGGCTATATATCATTTTACAGCAGTACCAATGATAATGAAGTGCAGCTGATCGAGAATCTTGAGGCGGATAATAACACTAATCCGGAAATCGTAATACTTAATCAGGAGACGACGGAAAGAATCAATGAACTGCTCTCGTCTCATTTAAGCAAGATGGAGCAGATGGTTCTTCCGCTGTATCTTGAGGGAATGTCATATAAAGATATCGCGCAAAAGCTTGGTAAATCAACGAAATCAATTGATAATGCAGTATCAAGAATAAGAGATAAGGTTAAGAATTTTTATCCGAGCTTATAAAATGTGTATTTTTATGAATAGCAGATCAAAATGTTTTATAATGTTTGATCATAAGCTTTCGTTGACGTAGATTATCAACTATGATAAAATGTCAATAATTATGTGATGAAGTATGGAAGGAATTCGTATATGCAATATATAGTCTATAGCATGATGCGAATCCTATAGAAAGACTCGCGAGCGAGTCTTGACTGATGTAATGATCATAATAGAAATGCTTAGTTTAAGGAGATAATAATGGGCAGTACAGGTAATAACGATAATAAGGTTATAGATAATAATAGTGAAGAAACTGTTTCTAAGAATTTTATAGAGCAGATTATCGACAAGGATCTTGCTGAGGGCAGTTATGATAAGATCGTAACAAGATTTCCTCCGGAACCTAACGGATATCTGCATATCGGACACGCAAAGTCTATAATTCTCAATTCCGGTATTGCGAAAGAGTACAACGGAATTTTCAATCTGAGATTTGATGATACTAATCCAACTAAGGAGAAGACTGAATTTGTTGATTCCATTTTAGAGGATGTCAAGTGGTTAGGAGCAGATTTTGATGACAGATTATATTATGCGTCTGATTATTTTGATGCTATGTATGAGGGTGCTGTCAAGCTTATTAAGAAGGGTAAAGCCTTTGTTTGTGATCTTACAGCTGACGAGATACGAGAATACCGCGGAACGCTTACGGAGCCAGGAAAGGAAAGTCCGTACAGGAATAGAAGCATAGAGGAGAATCTCGATCTTTTTGAGCGCATGAAAAATGGTGAATTTGAGGATGGATCTAAGGTGCTTCGAGCTAAGATCGATATGGCTTCACCTAATATCAATATGCGTGATCCGGTCATTTACCGTATTGCAAGAATGGAGCATCACAGAACCGGAAATAAATGGTGCATTTACCCTATGTATGATTTCGCTCATCCTATTGAGGATGCGGTTGAGGGTGTAACGCATTCAATATGTACTCTTGAGTTTGAGGATCACAGACCTTTATATGACTGGGTTGTAAGAGAACTTGAATATGAACATCCGCCTAAGCAGATTGAGTTTGCCAAGCTTTATCTTCAGAATGTGATCACAGGTAAGAGATATATCAAGAAATTAGTTGAAGATGGCGTTGTTGATGGATGGGATGATCCAAGACTTGTGTCTATCAGCGCTTTAAGACGTAAAGGTGTCACACCGGAAGCGATCAGAATGTTTATTGAACTTTCGGGTATATCCAAAGCCAATTCTGTGTCGGATATGGCTATGCTTGAATATTGTATCAGAGAAGATCTTAGGATGAAGGCTAACAGATGGATGGCTGTTCTTGATCCGATCAAACTGGTTATTGATAATTATCCTGAAGGAGAGTCTGAGCTTCTTGAGGTTGAGAATAATCAGGAGAATGAGGAATCAGGCAAGAGAATGGTATCATTTAGCCGTGAATTATACATTGACAGAGAGGACTTCATGGAGGAACCGCCGAAGAAATATTTCAGACTCTTCCCGGGTAATGAGGTAAGACTTAAGAATGCATATTTCGTAACATGTACGGACTATGTAAAGGATGAGAACGGCAAGGTTGTTGAGATACATTGTACCTATGATCCTGCTACGAAATCCGGCTCCGGTTTTGAAGGCAGGAAGGTTAAGGGAACAATTCACTGGGTTGATGCGGCAACATGCGTTGAGGCTACCGTAAGACTTTATGATAACCTGATCGCTGAGGGAGAAGAGGTACTTAAGGAGGATTATTCCAATCTTAATCCTGATTCATTGGTAGAGATGAAGAACTGTAAGTTAGAGGCGGCATTTGCAGATGCCAAAGCAGGAGACCGCTTCCAGTTTTTGCGACACGGTTTCTTCTGTGTTGATTCTAAGGATTCAACACAGGATAGACTTGTATTTAACAGAATTGTATCGTTAAAGAGTTCTTACAAACCGGGTAAATGATCCCGGTAAGCAACATGAAAAATATTCAGGAGATGCTTAGAAATGACAGACCATATTATGACAGATTGTAATAGTGACCAGAAATATATATATGTGATGTTGAGTCGGACAGATACAATTCCGGCAAGACTTATCAGATTATATAGCAGAGTGCCCTATTCACATACCTCGATCGCGCTTGATCCCGAGCTTAGCCAGATGTACAGCTTTGCCCGTAAAGGCGTATGGAATCCGCTTAACAGTGGGTTTATCAGAGAGGATATCAATTCGGGTATTTTAGGAAGAGATAAGAATGTATATTGCAGTATATATGCTGTTCCTGTAAGTGATGAGCAGTATGAAGCGGTAAAACGTGAGATAGATCATTTTATCAATAATCATGATCAGTATGGCTATAATTTCGTTGGTCTGTTTGCTGCAATGCTTGAGCTTAATATTGAAGATGGCAAACATTTCATGTGCTCACAGTTTGTCAACCATATATTTGACAAGAGCGGAATGCCTTTATTTGACGAGGATAAGAATCTGATCAAGCCGTACGACTTCCACATAAAACTTAAGAATTACAGAATATACAGGGGCAAGCTTACTGAATACAGATCGTTCCTTAAGAGACGTTCCACTACGAAGGGTATGGGTTGGGATGAGTATGTAATCCCTGCTTATCCGGCGTGATCTGGATAGCTGCTTTAATGTAGAATAGTTAGTATAATTGATAATACAAAAAATATCCCGACATGCATTATGTCGGGATTTCGTTTTTTATTCTTTTATATCACTTGTTAAGGAACTATGAGTTTTTAATACTGCGCGCGGAAGAGCGTCTTTGGCATTTTTCCAGGGTTCGTTCTGATAACGGTAATCGAACTTGTTGATGAACCAGTCGATATCGTCCTGCATACGCTGCATATTATCAAAATAAACGGTTTTAATATCTGTAAGAAATTTCTCGAGCACATCCTTTGACAGATTGTCAGGTGCCTTATCATATAACAGTGCGAAATGATAAGTGCAAAATCCCTTTGAGTTTCTTATTTTATCTGCAAAGGCAGTATCCTTTTTGTATAAATGAAAAATAGTATCCACATATCTGTCAAAGGTTTCATTCATGCGTTCGCAGATAAAGCAGCGCTTTGAAAGCTTGTCAACGTAAGCGCCAAGAGACGAAGTTTCTTTTTTCTTAAAAAGTGAACTGCCGGAAGGTGTGCTTCCTGATGAGAGTGCCTTGAGATCCTTTGTGGTTTTTTGCATATGTGTGCTTAGGATAAGAGCAAGTCCTAAACGGTTCTTTTCCATATAAAGGTCTTTGATATGTTTTTCGCAAAAACCGGCTTCGTCAGTCATTGCACGGTTATCATCCTCCATATAACTGGGACCTAAAGTATATTCTATGGCATTTCTTTCAAGCTGCTCCTTCATTTTGCAAAGAGGACATTCGCAGTCACTCTCAAAAACCTCATTGACAGGTATAGTGTACAATTGTTCTTTCATATAAATGTTCCTTTCTGCTGTTGACTGAATAATCAATAGTTCCTTTCTATTGATCAGTATTCAAGCTTTATGAATTCAGGTTTTCGCTCTTTATAAACCGTATAATAATTAAATCCTGTGTTTACAAGAAGTTCTTCGGCAACATCAAAACCATAGCCGATATTTTCTGAGGTATGAGCATCGCTGCCGATAGTTATTATCTCACCGCCTAAATCCTTATACATTTTCAAAATGTCTTTGTGGGGATGCGGATATCCGATCTTAGATATACCGGCAGTATTTATCTCAATACCCTTTCCGTGTTCGATCAATCGTTTTAATAATGTCTCAAGAATATCAGCATAGTCCTTGAAATCAAATACAAAGTCGGGATCGGGACAGTAGCGGACGGGATAATCTATATGTCCGTATATATCAAAGCCGTCCGTTAATGTGACATTTTCTGCTTCTGTCTGAAAATATTCCCTGTAAGCTTCGACATTGGTACGTCCTTCATAATAAGAAGGATAGTAGGGATCACCATGTTCAAGAGAAAGTGCGGTAAGATGAGATGATCCGATTATGAAATCAAAGGGATATGAGTCTGATAATACTGAGACCTTTTTGGCAATCTCAGGACAGATGCCCTGTTCAATTCCGATCCGAATATCGATAGTTGATCTGTATTTTTCCTTTAATTCTGTTAGTTTGGCAAAATATCTTTCAAAATCCAATTGAAAATCCATATTGGGATATTCCGGATTGACAGGAAAGTCCGTGTCATGATGATCGGTGAAATAGGCGTAACGATATCCTTTGTCAATGCAGGTTTCTATTATTTTCTCCGGACTTTCGGAAGAATCTGATGAAAAAAATGAGTGTACATGAGAATCTGCTATGATCATATCCATTATCCTTTCGGTTAAAAAACTACTATAATAATCAACAATTATTATGTCATAATTTAGTAAACATATAGATTTTACCATAATAGGAAAAAAACGTCTATAAAATCTGAAATACTACTTGAAATTTGACATTAAAAAATGTATGATAATGGCATGGGTGCTGTGACAGGCATTACCGTTAGAATGATATGGAACATTGGTTCTTTAAGATATCATTTATTGATCTGTAACGGGATCATCTGTAACGGGATTTTTTGTACCGGCACCACAAGAAAATATACATTTTAGGAGGATTTTTCAAAATGGCAGTAAAAGTAGCGATCAATGGATTTGGACGTATTGGACGTCTTGCATTTCGTCAGATGTTCGACGCAGAGGGTTATGAGGTAGTAGCAATCAACGATTTAACCAAGCCTTCAATGCTTGCTCATTTGCTTAAGTATGACACCGCTCAGGGCGGATATGCTGGTGTAATCGGACAGGCACTCCACACAGTTTCTGCAGATGATGAAGCTAATACAATTACTGTAGATGGTAAGACATTAAAGATTTATAAAGAGGCAGATGCTAAGAATTGTCCTTGGGGCGAGCTTAATGTAGATGTTGTACTTGAGTGTACAGGTTTCTACTGCTCAAAGGATAAGTCTCAGGCTCATATTGATGCAGGTGCTAAGAAGGTTGTTATTTCAGCTCCGGCTGGTAATGATCTTAAGACTATCGTATTCTCAGTTAACGAGAAGACATTAACAGCAGATGATAAGATCATCTCAGCTGCTTCTTGTACAACTAACTGTCTTGCACCTATGGCAGACGCTCTTAATAAGTACGCTCCAATTCAGAGTGGTATCATGAGCACAATCCACGCATATACAGGTGACCAGATGATCCTTGATGGACCACACAGAAAGGGTGACCTTCGTCGTGCACGTGCAGGTGCTGCTAACATTGTTCCAAACTCAACAGGTGCTGCTAAGGCAATCGGTCTTGTTATTCCTGAGTTGAATGGTAAGTTGATCGGTTCTGCACAGCGTGTTCCTGTTCCTACAGGTTCTACAACAATTCTTACAGCAGTTGTTAAGAAAGCAGATGTTACTGTAGATGGTATCAATGCTGCAATGAAGGCTGCTGCTAGCGAGTCATTCGGATATAATGAGGATCCTATCGTTTCTTCAGATGTTATCGGTATGAGATTTGGTTCATTGTTTGATGCAACTCAGACAATGGTTAGCCAGATTGAAGGCGATCTCTACGAGGTACAGGTAGTTTCTTGGTATGATAACGAGAACTCATATACATCTCAGATGGTTCGTACAATTAAGTACTTCGCTGAGTTAGGCTGATTATATCAGAATATTTAATTCAAGATAATAGCTATGACCTAAGAGGGGTCCGGTCTTGATGGACCGGACCTTCTTTTATTTACAGCTTTGTATTTATACAGAATAATTCTTGATATGTACAAACTGTTTTAGGCATATCAATGCCTGATAATTATTTTTATGGAGGTTAATGTAATGTCATTAAACAAAAAATCAGTAGATGATATCAACGTAAAAGGCAAGAGAGTTCTCTGCCGTTGCGATTTCAATGTACCGTTAAAGGAAGGACAGATCACAGATGAGAATCGTCTTGTTGCAGCACTTCCTACTATTAAGAAATTGATTGCTGATGGAGGAAAGGTTATCCTTTGCTCTCACCTTGGAAAGGTTAAAACAGAAGAGGACAAGCAGACAAAGACTCTTGCTCCTGTTGCAAAGAGACTTTCAGAGCTTCTTAACCAGGAAGTTAAGTTTGCAGCAGATCCTGAGGTTGTAGGACCTAATGCAAAGGCTGCAGTTGAGGCAATGAATGATGGTGATGTGATCTTACTTGAGAATACACGTTTCCGTCCTGAGGAGACTAAGAACGGAGAGGCTTTCTCTAAGGATCTTGCAAGTCTTTGTGACGTATTCGTTAATGACGCATTTGGTACAGCTCACAGAGCTCACTGCTCTAATGTTGGTGTTGCTTCACTTGTTGATACAGCAGTTGTTGGATATCTTATGCAGAAGGAGATTGATTTCCTTGGTAATGCTGTAGAGAATCCGGAGCGTCCTTTCGTTGCAATACTTGGCGGTGCTAAGGTTGCTGATAAGTTAAATGTTATCTCTAACTTACTTGAGAAGTGTGATACCCTTATCATCGGCGGTGGTATGGCATATACATTCTTAAAGGCTCAGGGCAAAGAGGTTGGTAAGTCATTAGTTGACGATACAAAGTTAGATTACTGTAAGGAAATGATGGAGAAGGCAGACAAGCTTGGAAAGAAGCTTCTTCTTCCTATCGATACAGTTATCGCAGAAGGCTTCCCTGATCCAATAGATGGACCTATTGATGTAAGAACAGTTTCTGCTGATGAGATTCCTGCTGATATGGAAGGTCTTGATATCGGTGAGAAGACAAGAGAGCTTTTTGCTGATGCTGCAAAGACTGCTAAGACAGTTGTTTGGAACGGACCTATGGGAGTATTCGAGAATCCTATTCTTGCTAAGGGTACTATCGCAGTTGCTGAGGCACTTGCTGCAACATCTGCTACAACGATCATCGGTGGTGGTGATTCTGCAGCAGCTTGTAATCAGTTAGGCTTCGGTGATAAGATGAGTCACATCTCAACAGGTGGTGGAGCTTCACTTGAGTTCTTAGAGGGTAAAGAGCTTCCTGGTGTTGCAGCCGCTAATGATAAGTGATGACTTGATGAGAACAAGCCGAAGGCGAAGTTCGAATCCTAGTCGGAACTTACATCGACGAAGTTGGCGAAATCGAGCCAAAGGCGAAGATTGAGTCATACGCAGTCGATAAAGTGATGACTTAACGAAATCAAGCCAAACTGAAAGTATTGATAGTTTAAGAATAAGGAGATTTTTTTAGAGATGGCAAGAAAGAAAATTATAGCCGGCAACTGGAAGATGAATAAGACTCCTTCTGAAGCTGTAAAGCTTGTTGAAGAGTTGAAACCATTAGTTGCCAATGATGAAGTTGATGTTGTTTACTGTGTACCTGCAGTTGATATTGTTCCTGTTGTTGAGGCAGTTAAGGGAACTAATGTAGAAGTAGGTGCTGAGAATATGTACTTTGAAGAGAGCGGAGCTTATACCGGTGAGGTAAGTGCTGCTATGCTTGTTGATGCAGGTGTTAAGTATGTTATCATCGGTCATTCAGAG
>OMSZ01000209.1 GCA_900313855.1 uncultured Eubacteriales bacterium | reverse complement strand
TCCAAACGACAGTCGACTTACCAAATCTTTTCTCAGTATCCTTTGAGAACACTATTCGGAAATATACAAATCCTAAGATACTCCAGGTTGCAAGTATGAGATATGATTCTGTGGACATAGCCCCTACCGACCACGCCATAAAATAGAAGAAAAACAGCGCCGACATGAAAATACCGATGACACCGGTTATCATTATCTTAGTATTGTTTTCTTTTCTTGCAAGATAAAATGCCGAGGCAGAGGTATAACAATATGCTATTGTCGCGCCTACGGTATTAACATCAACTATCCAGCCCAAAGCAGTACGTCCAAGGAACGGAATAAAAACCGAAATGCACATAAGAAACCAGAGTGCCTTATGCGGAACCGCATTCCTGTTAAGGTCACTGAACCAGCGCGGTAATATTTTTTCCTTAGACATCGCATAAAGAAGGTGACCTGCTGCAATATAGTTACCCAAAAGACCTGTGATTATACCTGATGCGGCAGCTATCCCAAGAATTACGATACCCGCTTTCCCCATATAAGTACTCGCGTTGAAAAATGTCGGAAGTCCGGCAATTCCTTCAACCGCATCAAGATTACCAATATATGATATCCAATTGTCATAGCCTTCCGGCTGATGAGCAGCCGCTATCAGACAAAGGAATATATACGAAACCGCACCGATGATAAGCGAGACCACCAATATCCATATAGTCTTTTTTACCGGGAACTTGAAGCTTTCCGCCGAGTTTGAAACAGATTCAAAGCCCACGAATGCCCAGGGTGACAAAGCCATGATCGTAAATATCTGATCGACCGGTTTCCTGCCGTTATCGGCAAATGCAGGCGTAAGACTTCCGATATCCGCGCCACCGTTGCCAAATACACATATAAAACAGACAACTATACCGATAAATAAGCAAAGCGCAAATATTATCTGCATCCATATTGCAAGATGCTTCCCGTAAATGCATAAAAGTCCAACAATGACTATCGCAAAAAGCGAAAGCAGCACTTCACCCATATATACATCATAATCCAACACCCTGTAATGAAAACCGAATTGAAATGCCGTTCCTAATAATTTACGCCCGATAAGCGGCAATGCGGAAGCATTTGCCCACATTATCGCAATATAAACAAGTATCAAAAACCATGAGCTTAGAAAACCATGATCATGTCCAAAGGATTTGATGGTATAGGTAAGCGTACCTCCCGCATCAGGATATCTGTTCATGAGGAAACAGTAATTCACTCCGATAATATACATTATTACCGCACCGATCAGTATTCCTACGGCCGTTCCGACAGGACCCGCATCCGGTAAGAATGTAGTTCCCGGCATGACAAATGAACCCCAGCCCACGGCGCATCCAAAGGACAGCGCCCATACGGACAAAGGAGACAGATAACGTGATAAGCCGCCGCCTTCGCTATTCCTGTTATCATTTAATAAAGCATTACTATTCTCTGCCAATTGTCATCAGCTCCTTCTTTTCAAACTCATCTGCCTCAACAGGCTTGCTGTAATAGAAGCCCTGCATAATATATATACCCAGATCATTCATCAGCTTAACCTGCTCCTCTGTTTCTATACCGACAGCAACAACCTCAACTTTCATTTCCTTAGTAAGCGCCAACCTTAATCTTTGTCGCATAACTCCTCGCCCCATAAACAACACCCCAAAAACTCAGAAAAACTATTCCTTATTAACATTCAATGTAGGAGAACATTTCTTACTTATCCAATGTCTTATTTTACCATATATCAGGCCAGGCTCAAAGAAAAAATTAGTAAAAAAATATTCATATAAATACAAAAAGACCGCCACCAGCTTGAAACAACCATTTCAAGCCAATGACAGGCTTCACATTTATCTCTTACACCGATCCTTCTCTTCCAAGAACCACCTTGAAGGTCTTAAGTATTATCTCAAGATCAAGCAGAAGTGAGAAATTCTCTATGTACTGCTTATCGAGTTCAACGACCTCTTCAAAATCAGTAATATCACTTCGTCCGCTCACCTGCCACATTCCCGTAAGTCCGGGCATCATGGCAAGACGTCCTTTGTGATGATACTGATACTGCTCATATTCATTCTTTGTCGGCGGTCTGGTTCCTACAACACTCATTGAACCCGCCAAAATGTTAAATGACTGCGGCAGCTCATCAATCGATGTTTCACGCATGAACTTTCCAAGTGAGAACTTCTTACCATAACCGATAATTCTCGGATCATCATCCATTTTGAACATAAGACCGTCCATCTTATTCTGAGACATCAGCTCTGCCTTGCGCGCCTCAGCATCCTTATACATTGTACGGAACTTCCATATCTTGAATATTCTTCCGTTCTTTCCGACTCTTTCCTGCCTGAAGAATATAGGACCCGGATCAGCTATCATGATCATAGGCGCAATGATTATCGTAAGCAGCAAAGTAACTATCGAGCCTATCAATCCGAAGAAAATATCAACTAATCGTTTGATCGCAAGCTGTCTTGTCGTTACATTATTGACACTTCCGGTTATTACCGGTATACCGTTGATCCTGTTGATCGTAGCATTCGGCACATGGATCAGATTCCTTATACATACGTGCACAACGATTCCCATGCTCATAAATGTGCTCGCAACCTCTGAAACCATATTATCATCCATATATAAAAGCACTTCATCAACAACATTCTCATTGGCATAATCGTACATGGTTTCAAGATTGCCGACAACAGGAATTCCTCTGATCACTTTCTCCTCATCAGCTGCCTTAATATCCTCTACTGTTGCAGCCGCTTCCTCAAGCTCACCTCTATCCGTAAGTATTATACCAACTATTCTTGAAGTTGATATAGGCCGGCTGTTGAATTCATCAATGATAGTCCTTATCTTATGATAAGGAGCTACAAGGAGCATACAGTTCTGGTTCTCCTTTTTATTAATGATCATCCTTAGATATTTCTTATAAAAATACCTATATATGAATATTAAAAAAACTCCAATAAACGGACACAAGAATATTACAATTCTCGAATATGTATCAGAGAATTGTCCCATAAACAACAGCAGTATGATCCCTAAAAGCATATACAGATTATATTGAACTACCTTCTTAAATTCCTCTGCCGAATTACGTTTCAATATATTGGAATACTGATTAGCAAATACCGTTATCGAAAAATGCAAAAGCATTATCATTAACATCATGTAATGATATGGTGAAACTGCAGAAGAATTATGAAACAAGCCTGCCGCCTTCTCCATTCCAAAACGAAGTATGTAGGCCAAAACGAAACTTAATTCTATAACCGCAAAGTCTAAGAACATAAAATCCAAATGCTTTGTCCATGTCTTTTGTCTCTTTCGGTGCATTATGATCACCCCTTCTTACAACAGTAAAACATACAACCAATTAAACAAACCCACCCTTGATCTTATCATCAGAACTCTTGTAATATAACATTAATCAAACATATAGTCAACAAATATAAATGCATAAATTATTACCAATTAATACTGATATCCGTGTATTCACGTTCCATAAGTCCATTAAGAAAAAGCGCCGTTTCATCACAAAAATAATCTTAGGGTTTCAGGTGGATATATCTCCTATTATACGGATAGAGTGGTTCAAAAAACTAATCCTATTTTTTCTCCTTGGACTTCTCTTCTTTCATCGTTGCAATTGCCTGCGCATATCCAAATATTCTTGCTTGCATCGCGTTATCACAGGAATTATATATCTCAAGCAACATCCCTGCATCCGTCTCAACATCCACAGCTATGATTGAAGCAGGATTGCTTCTTGTACCATGCGTTTCCACTCCACTTAGCATCCACTCCGGTGTCACATCCAACACCTTACATATGATCAAAATCTTCTCCGATGTCGGATTGGTCTTTTTCTTCTTCCAATCACTGACCGTTGTCTCCGGGATTCCGGTACGCTTGGCGAATTCCTTCTGCGTCATATTCAATTCTGCTAATTTATCAAAAATACGATCTCGAATTGTCATTCCAACTCACTCCATTAAATAATATATACTATTATACGTATCATATCATTGTCAAAAAAACCTGTCAATACCACAAACAAAAGTTCACAAATTGTTCATGGTGACAGGCACCAATGTGGTCTATGTTTTGTCAATCTAATTTGCGCTTTTTGTGCATTTTTGTACTTTAAATCATTTGATTTGGAT
>OMSZ01000172.1 GCA_900313855.1 uncultured Eubacteriales bacterium | reverse complement strand
AGAAGACAGGATGAGATCGGAACACCGTTCTGCGTAACCTATGATTTTGATTCGGAAGAGGATAATGCAGTTACTGTTCGTGATCGTGATTCTATGGAACAGGAGAGAATTAAGATAGAAGATCTTAAGGCATACTTTGAGAAGAAATTTGAGTATTAGGATTAATCAGGAAAACAGGGATGGATACCCCTGTTTTTCTACTATTATACTTAAGATAGAGATGCCCTTTACAAAGACTTAAAGGTGCGAGTCTTGAAGGTAAGAGTATGGAGGAATAATAATGGCTCAGGAACAGGAGAAGAGTAAGAATATTTTTAAGAGAGGAATAGGCTTTATCAGAAGGCAGTTTACAAGGGTAAGAAACAGATGGCACAAATTCTATACCCTAAAGCTTTTGTATCCTTCTATATATAAGAAGTATTCAAAGCAGCCAGTTAAGGAGGATAAGGTTGTTTTCATAGAGTTGAGACAGCCGAAGATTTCTAACAGCTTTTCTGTTTTATATAATGATCTTAAAGAGAATTATAATTTTGATATACATGAACATTATCTGAGAACATCATTTATTCCAAGACCTAATCATGTCAAGCGCTGTAAGGAAATGATCAAGGACATTGCGGATGCAAAATATATATTTATGAATGAGGCATCTAATGTAGTAAGTTCTGTTAAGCTTAGACCTGAAACCTTTGAAGCTCAGCTGTGGCATGGCTGCGGAGCGTTTAAGAAATTTGGAATGAGCACTGCGGATCTTATCTTTGGTGATAACAGACGCAATATGCTCAAATATCCGTTTAATAAGAATTATTCATTGGTAACAGTAAGCTCGCCGGAAGTAATATGGGCTTATGAAGAGGCTATGAATATAGAAACCAAAGGAATTGTTCAGGGAGTCGGAAACAGCAGGACGGATGTTTTCTATGATGGAACATTTATTAATTCTGCTTATAATAAATTATATAAACTGCTTCCACAGGCGAAGAACAAAAAGATAATTCTTTTCGCTCCGACATTTAGGGGACGTGTGGCAACGGCAACATCTCCGGATTGCTTTGATGTTAAAGCGTTTTGTGAAGCTTTTTCTGATGAATATCTCTTGTTGTTCAAGCATCATCCGAATGTAAAGGTGCGTCCGGAAATACCCGAAGAATACAAAGAGTTTGCCTATGATTTTACTGATTCAATGGCGATAGATGAACTTCTTTGTGTAAGTGATATCTGTATTTCGGATTATTCATCATTAGTATTTGAATATTCGCTTTTTGAGAGACCGATGATATTCTTTGCTTATGATCTTGATGAGTATTTTGACTGGAGAGGCTTCTATTATGATTATTTTGAGCTTGCTCCGGGACCTGTATGTAAGACTAATGAAGAAATGATCGATTATATAAAGCATATAGATGAGAGATTTGAACGTGATAAGGTAATTGCCTTTAGAGAGAAGTTTATGGCTTCGTGTGACGGTCATGCTACCGAGAGGATCAAGAATATTGTCTTTGGGGAGGAGGCTCTTAAAAAGCATTATATAGCGAAGGACGTTGAGCTTGAGAAGAGGCTGATGGAGCCATCCGTTTTTGGTAAAAATGGTGTCGAAGGTATAGAGGCTTTTGCAAATCCTGTTGATAACCCTAAGGTATCGGTTATCATGCCTGTTTATAATGTGATCGATTATCTTGAAGGTACTCTTAAAAGTGTTGCCAATCAATCTTTAAAGGATATAGAGATCATATGTGTTGATGATGGTTCTAACGATGGAAGTGATAAGATATTAGATGAATTTGCGGCTCGTGACGCCAGATTTAAGATCATTCATCAACAAAATCAATATGCAGGTGTAGCAAGGAATAACGGACTTGCTGTTGCTACCGGTAAATACGTTGTTTTCTGGGATTCGGATGATATATTTAAGATCAATGCGTTAGAAAAGCTGTATGTAGAGGCAGAGAGGACAAATGCGGAGATAGTTGTCTGCTCCGCTAACAGATATGACGAGGATAAGGATAAAGAGATACGTACAGCTCTTTATCTCAATGAACCGCTTCTTCCTGAGAAAAGACCATTTTCAAGGGAGGATATGGGGGCGTATATATTTAATTTTTCAACGAATGTACCATGGAATAAGTTTTATCTAAGAAGCTTCATCGAAGAACATGAGTTGAGGTTTGAAGCAAGAAGACAGGCTAATGATACCTATTTTGTAATAATGGCGTACTACTATGCCAAAAGAATATCAACTGTAAGTGATAAACTGATGTTGTACCGCATCTCAACCACCTATGGACTGACTAACACCGCAGGAGTTGATCCATTCTGCGCTATTCATTCCTATGAGGCTGTGTTTGATGAATTAAAGGGTAAAGAGGATTACAAGGGAGATGTTGAGCAAAGCTTTATCAACAGAGCATTGAGTGGATTTCTTGTTTCACTCGGATTACAGAAAAGCTTTGATAATTACAGAATGTTATATGATTATCTGGTTAATCAGTCATTTAAGGATTTCGGTATTGGAGATCATCCTGCTGATTACTACCACAGACCGTGGATGTATGAAGATTATGAGATGATGCTAAAATCATCACCGGAGGATTTTGTTACGTATAAGCTTAAAGTCACAAGTGATAAGCTTAAAGTGAAATCCAGCAGCCTCACGGTAACAAAGGAAAAACGTGAGAAGCTTGTCGCAAAACAGGCAGAGCTTGAGGAAGTGATAAAAGAGCAGAAGATGACTATCAAGCAGCAGAATATATTGCTTGGTAGCAAACCTGTTAAGCTTGCGCTTAAGTTCCGTACAGCGGTAAGACTTATGTTGTATGGTAAGCGATAAGTAGTGATAAGAGAAATAATAAAAGGGATGTGCATAAGTTATTGCACATCCCTTTTATTATCTTGAGCCCTGTGGCACATGCCGGATTATTCAAAATCTAATACACGTGCTACGGTATTCTTGTTTTTATCTGTGAAGGTTACTGTTGCAGAGCTTGCTTTCTTAGTATATTTCTTGAACTTGAAAGTATAGCTCTTTTTGCTAGTGCTCTTGGTGTATGTCTTACTGCCAACCTTTAATTTGATCTTTTTAAGGTTTGATGCCTGTGTTGTCATTACACCGCCTCCAAGATTAAGGCTTATTACTTTAGGAGCAAAGGTGTATTTCTGCTTTTTCTTAGCTGAAAGCTTGCTGTCCACCTTAATTGCTGTACTTCCGACTCTTGTAAGCTTATTGGATTTGAAAGTAAGCTTTATCTTATCGTTCTTAACATATATACCATTCTTAACCGTATTCTTGATAGTGTTAGAGGAGAGCGTTTTAACAGACGCACTTCCTGCGACATAAATTCCATATTTGCTGCATTTGTTAATGGTATTTTTCTTTAAGTTTGTAGCAACTGCCTTGGTATTGATCTCAATTCCGCTTGCACCGGTCTGGGTTATTTTATTCTTTGTGATCGATGGAACATTGGCTGAACCGTATACATAGATTCCACGGCCTGTACTGTTGTTTATTGTATTATCGGTTATTGAAGGTATGCTTGCAAAGCCGCATACTTCAATTCCATTGTTCTGGCAGTAGCTTATCGTGTTTGTCTTTAATGAATTAACTTTACCGGAACTGTAAACGCTGATACCGTCTTCTGTACATGTACTTATCTTGTTGCTTGAAACGGTTTCGCAGCTTGCACCGGAGTGTACCAAAATTCCACTTTTTTTGCTGTTGCTTATAGTGTTAAGACCTACTACAGAAGCAGTGGTTCCTGCTCCGTAAACAATTATTCCCTGATTGGTCAGTTTGTCAATTGTGTTACTAACTATCTGTCCGGAGCTTGCGTCAGTATCTATTATTCCATAAGTTGCGCTTGTAATATTGTTGTATTGAACAGTAAATCCATTACTTGCGCTTGCTTTGATTCCGGTAGAGTAATTAGTGATAGTGTTACCACTTACTAAGGAATTGTCACAACCGAATAATTTGATTCCGCTGTTCTGTGAAGAGGTACCGTTAATTTTGTTATTAGCTATCTCTATATTTGTATGATGATGACCGTCTAATGAGTGATGGTTGCCAATGGCAACTGGATAATCGTTAAATGTGTTATCATGAATTTTGATGTTAGCACATGGTGTATCATCTGTAAGGTATGCGGAAGTCCATTTTGAAATTGTTCCGTCAGTTTTCGTTTCTTCATGCGCTACATCAATCTGAATTGCTTCTGCAAGGTCGCCATTAGGGTCTGCATATGATTTACCACCGTCATCATCATTTATCTCGTCCTTGACATATCTGAATCCGGTGAAGGTACATCCGGTAATCTCTGCATTCTGTACGGCAACAAGTTCAATTAAGTGGTTGCCAAATGCATTTTTAACTGTAGTGTTTTTGATCGTCAGATTATTGATATGACCAAGGTTAAGCACGTTAGAAGCAGTAGTGGCCTTGCTTATATTACCGCCGTCAAAAATACCGCCTTCAATAACAATGTTCTCAGCATTTGTATATCCACCGACAGTTTCGGACTTTTTAGAATTATACGGTGAGGCTTTTAACAGATTGTGATTAACTCCGTCACGACCGGTCTTTCCACTGCCCTTATCATCATCTGCATTTCTTATAATTGCTGCCAGATTATCCAATTTAAGTGTTGTATTGGAATGAATGTAAAGAGGTCCTCCGATATAATATTCTCCCGCTGGGAAATTGATCAATAATTTATAATCTGCACATGCAAGATCTAACGCATCCTGAATGGCAGCCTTGTCAGTATATATATCAGTTGCCTTGGCTCCAAAGTTTTGGGGCGTTACCGTAACAACTCCATTTATTGCATAAGGAGCAAGGATTGTAACCTTAGCCGTTGTAGCTTTAAGCGTTGTGTTAGGGTCTTTTTTCTTTGCTGCAGTAACATCATCAGCGGTAATGGTCTGAAGTGTAACGTCTTTGCCATCCTTGTCCTTGTATGTAAGCTTTGCTGTAATCTCCTGATTCTTTCCGACATGCTTTTTGATCGTTTCCACATTGGTAGTAACCTTGATGTCATCTGATGATAAGGCTTTGATATCATCTTTAGTTACAGTTTTTCCGTTCTCATACGTAAGCTTAAGGTTAAAGTCAGAAAGACTTAAAAGCTCGTCTGCCTTCATTAATCCGTTGTCAACATAGAAGGATTTTTTCTTGCTGTCTGCCTTAAGCTCAAGTGCGATAGAAGACAGGTTTCTTGTGCTTGAAGCATTAATGATATTTACAATAGGATTATCTGAAGGTTTGTTGCTTTTGGATCTGATAGTTACAGTTTTTTCCTTTCCTTCAGAGTCTTTTGTTTTATATTCAAGCTCTGCCCAAAGCTCCTGTTCCTCGCCGATGGTCTTTCTTACTTCCTCAACATTTGTTCTGATGGTATATTCATTTGTTGAGGTAATAGGCATTGTCTCGGTTTCTTCTTTTATTTCATAGCGTTTTGTATCGTCTGCAGATGTATTATCGTAATCATCCTTATAAAACCTTACATCATATGTTACCAATAGCTCAAGGTTATCGGAATCTAATGTATCAGAAGAATCAAGAGCGTCGCTTGTTGCCGCGTAGAAAGTATTAACATCCTTATTTTTGAGTTTAAGACTAATTTTTTTGGGATTGATAACTTCTTTTGATGAAAAAATGTTAACCTCCGGATTATCGGTTGAAGTAATGGATTTATCTGTACCGTCAGCAGCTTTATATTTTAGAACTGCTGATACAGCCTGCTTTTCTCCGATTTTGGCACTGATCTCATCAATTTTAGAATCATCAACTGTATAACTGATCCCGTCAGCATCCTTATATACAGTAGAATCATCAGTAGTTTCTAATTTCAATGTCTCTGATTTTGTTTCATCACCTGATTGATACGTAATACTGAAATCAAAATCAGATGCGTCTAAAATTCTCTTGTTTGTAAGACAATTATTAGCGGCAGGAAAAGAATTGTTTGACGAATCCTTTAGTGTAAGTTTAAAAACCGTTATATTTTTTGCCGGAGGAGTATCTTCTCCTTCTGCCCGTACACTCATTGATATATTGCCAAAGGGTGAGAGCAGCATAGCAAATACAAGAAGTATACTGATAACTGATTTCTTTTTCGATATATGCATAATAACAATCTCCTTTTTTTAAAAATCTTCTTAATTATAATACAATAATTTATTTTTTCCAATATTATTCCAAAATTTATAAGTGAATATTTTGTGAAATGGTTATTATTTACAATGAATAACAGGCTGTTCAACAGTTTTTTTCATTGTAATTACATAAAAAATATGCTAAAATATTTCTGATTGTTTTGAAAAAAGCTAATTTTACGATTGGAAACTATGTATGAAGGCAGATGTATGATACTGCAATTTTCTTTATTAATATGATCAAAAGAAGGAGGATCAATATGAATAGAAGGATTATCAAAGCCCTGACGTTGATAGTGGGAATTGTTCTTATAGGTTCGGTTAGGGTTAATGCTGCAAATAAGACGATTAATGTAGTTATTACAAAAACTGATGATGCCGGTAAGGAGATTCAGGACTTTTTAGATCAGGCAAAGGAGGATGCTTCAGGTAATACTACGTATGTATTTAATTTTCCACAGGGCGAGTATGTACTGAAGGATACCGTGTTAAAGGTATACAGTTATTCAACTCTCAACATGACAGGCTGTACATTAAAGCGTGTAGGCGAGGGCAGGAAATGGAAATCAATGCTTCGTATAGGTAAAGCAACAGGAGATTCGGAAACAGGAGATCCTAATGATCCCGGGGCGTATGGATATAACGGATATCATGATATTGCTATTAATGGTGGTACCTTTGATGGTAATGGAGCAGCAGCTGCTGCGGTAAAAGCAGACAGTCCTTCAATGCTTCGTTTTGGACATGGTAAGAATTTATCATTTAGCGGGGTAACATTTAAGAATCCGTATGATAATCACCAGATAGAGTTTGCTGCATGTAAGGGTATCACTTTTAAGAACTGTGTGTTTGACGGGTTCACACCTAAGAGTGGTAAGACAGGAGCAAGTGCAGTTAATTATGCCAATAATGAGGCGCTGCAGTTTGATATTATGCATAACAGTTCGCACTTTACACAGTATCCGTTTTATGATGATACACCATGTCAGGATATAGTAGTTGATGGATGTACATTTACAAATCTTCAAAGAGGACTTGGAACTCATAGTGCGGTTGCCGGTTCGTATTTTGACAATATTCAGTTTACCAATAATACATTTAATAATATAGGCGGATATGCTATTGCGGCAACTAATTATAAGAATGCTGTAATTTCCGGTAACACAATAAAAGATTGTGGCGCCGGAATAATATTCCGTTCTATGGTTCAAAGCCATGATACGTTCTATTCACCGCTTTCAGGATCATTTACTGTTGATCATGAAGCTAATTCGGTAATTGAGAATAATACAATTCAGATTTCGGATAAGAAATACAGTAATGCTATAGCTTATGGTATTTCGCTATACAGTGAGATTGTTAAAAATGACATTTCAAATGATGGCGGCAATGATAAGGTTCCGGCAGGTGATTACACACTTTACGGAGTTAAGGTTAATAACAATACCGTAACAATGAATAATGGCGGTTATGGCATCTGGTTACAGACAACAAATACATGCGATGTTTCGGATAACAACGTTATGATGGATGTTCCTGCAGGCTGTTCCGGTAAGGGTAACTGTGATCCGATCCGTCTAGTGAAGAGCAAGAATATCAATATATTAAAGAATAGCTTTGTGATAAAGAAAAACAACAAGAAGACAAAAAAGGCTTGCGGAATAGTTGTAACTACTAATTCTTCTGCCAATATAGAAGGCAACACCATCAAGAATGCTCCTAAGGATGGAATATTTGTGGTTACCAAATGCTCTGCTACAGTTAAGAAGAATACGGTTAATAAAACAGGTCGTTACGGTCTGAATGTTTGCGATAATTCTAAAGCAACATCAATTAAGACCAAGTATAAGAAATGCAAAAAACGTCCTTTTAATGAGTATAAAAAGAGTAAGATCAAGAAAAAATAATTAAGTGAGGAATTACGGTAATGCGAGAACTGTGGAAGCAGGATAAGGCACTGATGATAAGGAAGATAATTGCGTTATTATTGGTTGCTTTTGGAATGATATTTGTTGTTGTCAATAAGGATGTATATTATAGTAGGTATAAGTCGAAGGTTTCTATTCCTGCTGAGGCTGTTGCTAATCCTATTGTTGTAGCTTTTCAGGGTGATAAGGTGTTTGAGCAGGAGTTTCGTGGATGGAACGGTACCCTGGAATATACAATGATCCGTTTTTCTAATCAGGGTAATCAAAGTGCAACAGGATTGATAACGGTTAATATTATGGATGCTGACAGGAATGTTCTTGTAACTGCATCACGTGATGTGTCTACAATAATGACTACAAAGCCTTGTAAATTCCGTTTTGATGAAGGCGATAAGGTGACCCTTTCAGATACCAACAACTATATAATGCAGATCATTGCAACCGGAGTTAATAATCCTCAAGGTTTTGGTATCTTTACCTATATGGAAAAGGGAGACCTGTATGGAACGTTAACAGATGATGGTAATCCGATAGAAGGAAGATTAGGGGCTACCTATTTCTATTCATACTATAATACAAAAGCTGTTCGCGATATGTATATCTTTTTTATACTGGCGGTAATATTCATATTACTTCCTTTTGATAAGTTTGACGTTGCGATCAAAAAGAAATGGAATGGAAAGAAATGGGCGGATAATATTGATACCAATAAGATAATGACAAGGATATTCTTCTTTGCCTCACCATTTTTGTGCGTTATGCTTGCAGACCGTTTCAACGGTTATTACATTGTTAAAATAATTAAGCGTATGTGGAGCTGGAGCTTTTTGCTTAATCTGTTCATCTATATGGTGATCTGGTTTATACTGTATACCTTGATCAATCGTGCTCAGTATGCAAGTATGCTACTTCTTATCATTGTTTTTGGAATGACGATAGCTAATTATTATGTATGGCAGTTTAGAGGATGTCCTATACTTGCAACAGATATTCAGTCTGCAAAGACTGCAATGAATGTTGCGGCAAACTTTTCATATAAGTTAGATCTTACGGGTGTATGGGGAGTGGTATATATCATTACTTTTACATCTATGCTTTTAAGTCTAAAGGGATATAAGGGCGCAGGGATAAAGAGACGTGGCATAATGCTGTTGTGTTCAATAGCAGCAGTGCTATTATTCAATGCCATTTTCTTTAAGACTGATTTCGTTAAAAACCGCGGAATTAAAGCTGAAGTATGGCATCCGCAGGTTCGTTATGCCAATAATGGTACAGCGCTTTCGTTTGTCCTGTCTTGGTCTTATACAAGAGTTGAGGTGCCAAAGGGATATTCTGCAAAAAAAGCTTATGCGATAATGAAGGGTTATGAATCTGACGACGTTTCCGGTGATGAAGCTGTCAAAGAGAAGATGCCTAATATCATAGCTATTATGAATGAGTCGCTTGCTGATTTATCCTATGACGGTAAGATACAATATTCAGAGGATTATCTTCCATTTATTCACAGTCTTGAAGATAACACAGTTAAAGGAAAACTTTACGTTTCAATAGAGGGTGCCAATACTGCCAATTCGGAATTTGAATTCTTAACAGGTAATACAATGGCATTTCTGCCATACAGATGTATCCCGTATAATCTGTATGTCAATGATCAGACAGCAGCTATGACACAGAATATGAAGGCTTCAGGATATATTGGTAATAATGCATATCATCCATACCTTTCTTCCGGATGGAACCGCACTAATGTGTATCCTCTTATGGGCTTTGATAATTTCTATGCAGATACCTATTATTATGAGAAGGGCAATGATAAGCTGGTTCGTAATTATATTTCCGATGAATCGGATTTCCAACAGATCATAGATGATTATAAAGCAGCTGACAGTACCGGTGGTGATGCACCGTTTTATCTGTTTAATGTAACAATGCAGAATCATGGTGGTTATGACGGTAAGCGCGGATATGTAGATACTAAGATAAGAATCTTGTCGGATAATCTTATAAGTGATGAGGCAGAGCAGTATATTAATCTTGCAAAGCTTTCTGATGACGCGTTTAAAAAGCTGATTGATTATTTTAAGACAGTTGATGAACCAACTCTTATTGTAATGTTTGGTGATCATCAGCCGCCGGTAGAGAATAGCTTCTATTCTGACCTTATCGGGAAGGATGTGGCAAAGCTTCCTGTGGAAAAACAGGCAGAATGGTACGCAACTCCTTATATAATATGGGCTAATTATGACATTGAGGAGAAAGAGGTTGATATGAGTGCCAATTATCTGTCATCATATGTTATGCAGCTTGCCGGAATGAAGCTTACCGGATATAACAAATATCTTCTTGATCTTCAGAAGGAGCTTCCTATAATTTCAGCAGTATGTTATCAGGGAGATGACGGAGTTTTTCATGAGATAGATGAAAAGACGAAATATTCTAAAAAAATAGAAGAATACAAGATGATACAATATAATAATCTTTTTGATATAGAGAATAGAAATAATGCGTTTTTCTTTCTTCAATAGATGATATCATTTTAATTGAGAGGATGTATCAAAGAAATGCTTAAAGGAAAAAATGCAGATAATAATTCAAAACGCATCAGAATATCTGAACTTAAGCTTAAATACAGGATACTTATAGCTATCGGGATTTTTCTGATAGGAATGGTTTTATTTGTAATTAATAAGGGAATGTTCTATGCTCCGGATGATAATGGTAATCTTTCTTTATTGAAAAAGATGGTTGTTGCATGGTTTGGATGTTTTTTTGTTATAAGCTTTTCTGTGATATGGAATAATAAATTAAGTGAGTCCGTTAACAGGGTTATTAATTTTAATATCATGATGTGGTATCCTGTGATCTGTTTTGTTCTTGTTGAAATGACGATCGGAACTGACTGTGATCTTATCGTTATGATCTTTAGAAGATTAATACTTAATATTTCTCTATACATGCTTGTTTTTTATCTATTTTATATAATAACTGCTCGTGTAAGAACATCCGTAATATGTATGACAACCTTTACGGTGCTGTTTGCAGTGGCGAATATTTATCTGCTTCGTTTCAGACAGATCCCTCTGATAGCTACGGATTTTCTTGTAGTAAGGACGGCTCTTAATGTTGCCGGGGATTATAATTACACTCCTAATGTTTTTATACTTGTCTTAATTCTATATCTGATAATGATCATTGTTCTTTCGTCTAAGCTTAAGGAGAACGAACCCCTTAGAAAAAATATACCTTTCAGAATTTCTATTGTGGTATGTTATATGCTGTTCTTTGGATTTATGTTCCATCTGACAATGAGGACGGATTATCTTGAGGTAAAGCATATACAGTTTAATACATTCAGACCTGTAAAGAGTTATTGTAAAAACGGGGCGCTGCTTACTTTTACAAAAAGTATGCGTTTATGTATGATCGATAAGCCTGATGGTTATTCTGAAAAAGCCGTAGAAAAGCTTGCAAAGAAATATCCTTCGGATTCGGTTGATGATTTTTCCGGTAATAAGAAACCTAATGTTATTATTATTATGGATGAAGCATTTTCGGATCTTCAATCTGTTGGTAGTTTTGAAACAAATGAGGAGGTTATTCCTTTTTATAACAGTTTAAAGGAGAATACTATTAAGGGATTTACCTATGTATCTGTTTTCGGTGGTCAGACGGCTAATACCGAATATGAGTTTCTTACAGGGGATACCAAAGCGTTCCTTCCGGAAAATTCAACTCCTTATCAGCTTTATATCAAGGAATATATGCCATCGCTTACAGGTAATATGGCAATTAACGGATATCAGGGGATGTTAGCGCTTCATCCATATTTGGCGTCAGGATACAATCGGATAAATGTCTACAATAATTTTGGATTTTCTCAATTCCTTGATATGGAAGCATTTGATGAGCCAAAGCTTATTAGAGATTTTATTTCTGACGATTCTGATTTTGACAAAATAATTGAAGAGTACGAAAAATGTAAGCGGGAATCGGACGCTCCGTTTTATGTATTCAATGTTACAATGCAGAATCACAGCAGCTATGATAAGGATTATGATAATCTGCCCAAAACGATTAAGATAACGGATCCTAATAAAAAGAATGAAGATGCTGAGCGCTATTTGAATCTTGTTCATATTTCAGATCAGGCATTTGAAAAGCTGATAGAATATTTTGAGAAGGTTGATGAGCCGACTATCATAGTAATGTTTGGCGACCATGAGCCGGGACTTTCCGATAAATTCTATGAAAGGATTATGGGGAAAAAGCTTGATACCATGACCGGCTTGGAGAATATGGAGCTATACAAAACAGCATTTTTCATATGGGCTAATTATGACATAGAAGAGAAGTATATTGAGAAGATAAGCGTTAACTATCTTCAGTCTGTTATGTTAGAAGCAGCAGGTCTTAATATGACCGGTTATAATAAATTCCTTTTGGAAATGCACGAAAAGATTCCTGTTATTACCGGTAACGGATACATTGGTGATGATGGTAATTTTTATGAGATTAAAGATAAGACATCGCCATATTACGAGCTTATTCAGAAATATAATATGATAGTTTATAACCATCTGTTTGATGCTAAGAACAGAAATTCATTTTTTGAATTAAGAAAGTAAAACGGAATAAGATAGTACGATTGAAAAAACCTCTTTACCAGACAGAACGGCAAAGAGGTTTTTATATGTTATAGGTATAAAAATTATTGTTTATAGTTAGATAAGAAATCTTTCAATCTGTTAGCTGCAACCTTAAGGTCATCAAGCTGTGGAAGATAAACTATTCTAAAGTGATCAGGCGCGATCCAGTTAAATCCTGTACCCTGAACGATAAGTACATGTTTTTGTCTTAGGAAATCAAGTGCAAATTGTACATGATCGGTAATATTGAATTTCTTTATATCGAGCTTAGGGAAGATATAGAAAGCGGCGTCCGGTTTGGTGGTGCTGATTCCCGGAATATCATTCAATGCATTGTATATGAATTCACGTTGTTCATAAATTCTTCCTCCAGGAAGCAGTAATTCGTCAGCGCTTTGGATTCCGCCAAGAGCAGTCTGTATGATAGACTGAGCCGGAACATTTGAGCACAGGCGCATTGACGAAAGCATGTTAAGCCCCTCTATATAACCCTTACAATATGATTTGTCTCCTGAAAGGCACATCCATCCACTTCGATATCCGGCAATTCTGTGTGATTTGGACAGTCCGTTAAAGGTTACGCAGAATAGATCCGGAGCTAGTGATGCGATGGAAATATGCTTCTTTCCGTCCATTACAAGACGGTCATATATCTCATCTGAAAAAATGATCAATTCATGTTTTCTGGCAAGTTCGACTATCTCTAACAGGAGGTCTTTGGAATAAAGAGCACCGGTAGGATTGTTGGGGTTGATTATAACAATTCCCTTTGTTTTTTCATTTATCTTGCTTTCCATATCCTTGATATCAGGGAACCAGTTGGCTTTCTCATCACAGATATAATGTACCGGTTTTCCGCCGGCAAGATTAGCAGCGGCTGTCCATAAAGGATAATCAGGCGCAGGAACTAATATTTCATCTCCGTCATCGAGTAATCCCTGCATGCTTAAGGTGATCAACTCAGAAGCTCCGTTGCCGGTATATATATCATTAATTCCGACATTGGGAATATTCTTAAGCTGACAGTATTGCATTATAGCTTTACGGGCACCGAATATTCCTTTGGAATCAGAATAACCCTGTGATTCGATAAGGTTATATCGAATATCCTGTATTATCTCGTTAGGTGCGTTGAAACCGAAAGGATAGGGATTACCAATGTTAAGCTTTAAGATATCAACATTGTTCTCAATCATACGATTGGCTTCATCAACTACAGGACCTCTTACGTCATAACAAACATTGTCTAATTTGTGGGATTTGCTAAATTGTCTCATGTCAATTCTCCTTTGCTTTTATTGATTAAGCAATTCTATGAGCAATTATATTACTATTTAAAGTATTTTTCAATAATTCCATTGTTTTTCATTTGCATTTAACTGAGAAATGTATATAATGGTTCATGGTGAATGTTAAGTAGCAAAAGAACATTCTGTTTTAACCAATTATAGATGGAGATGAAATAAAATGAATGAGTATTTATTAAAGTATCTTAAAGTAATTATATTGCTGCTGGCAGGGGTATTGTGCATTAACTGTACTTCACATGCAACAGAGCAAAATAATGCAAAGAATAATCTAAAAAAGATCAAGTCAATATCATGGACGGATTATGATAATTATCTTACTATCGAGAAGGGGGAGAAGGTTAAACTTGCTGTTACATATTATCCTGCTAAAAAGATTGATAAGAAATTGAAATGGAAGTCATCTAAGAAGAAAGTAGTATCTGTAAGTAAAAAAGGAGTTATAAAAGGTAAGAAGAATGGAACAGCCACGATCACAGCAAAAACAACGGACGGTTCCAATAAAAAGATTAAGCTTAAAGTGACTGTAGGAACAAAGGTTTCGGAGTTATCATTTACCAATACGGATAAGATGGGCAAGCTATATGTTGGTCAAAGTTATACTATTAAGGCAGCAGTTTATCCATCAAATGCTTCAAACAAACAATTGATATGGAGTTCAAGCGATACTGATGTTGCAACGGTTGACAATAATGGTAAAGTTACTCCTGTTTCAAACGGATTTGTTTTGATAACGGCGGAAAGTACAGACGGGACAGATGTTTCGGTAGAAGAACAGTTTGACGTAGAAACTCTGGTCAGTTCTGTTTCGTTATCTTTAGAGGAAAGCGGACCATATCATATAAGTACGGCTTCACGTACGGCTAATGTTAAACCAGGTGTATTTTTTTCGTTAAAACCTACAATTGCTCCTGACAATGCTACCAATAAGAAATTAACATATGTCACAAGTAATGACTGTGTGGCAAGGGTATCAGATGACGGAAAAGTGTTTGCGGTCGGTGCCGGTATTGCGGTCATAACAGCAACATCCGTTGATGGAAGCAAAAAAAGTGGTAAATTTACGTTGTATGTTAATGAAATTGATAGAGATAAATGTACATTTATTGCCCATAGGGGTTTTTCTGAATTAGCACCGGATAATTCATTAGCAGCATTTGAATTAGCATTCGAAAACAAGTTTGATTATGTTGAACTCGATGTATGGCCTACTATTGATAAGGAATTGGTAGTATGCCATGATGAATCACTAATTAATATCAGCGGAAATGATGTTAAAATTACAGATCTTACATTATCACAGGCAATGAATCAGAAAATTATGTCGGGTAACGGAATCAGTAATTATTCCGGGGAGTATATTCCGTCGCTCGATCAGGTGCTTGCGTTGTCTGTCAAATATCCTGATAGTAAGTTTTATATAGAGCTTAAAACTGATATGAGTGATGAAATGTTAGAAAAGCTTTTGAAGCTTATTAAAAAATATGATTTAACCGAGCGCGTCCGCATATTGTCATTTAAGAAAGACAATTTAAGCAAGATTAGAAATAATACTGAGTATGACGGTGATAAAGTCGGTTTGGGATATCTCACCCACAAATTAAATCAGGCATCTATTGATGTGTGTGAAAAGCTTGATGCGGAGGTGGGTGTCACTTATATACAGGTCACCAAAAGTATAGTAGACTATGCTCATCAAAAAGGTGTAAGGGTTAACGCATGGACGGTTCCTAATATATATATGGCGGGATTTTTAGTGAATACTATCGGAGTAGACTCTATTACTTCAAATTACAAATTCTTTGAGTAGAAATGATAGTGATATTATTATATAATTCTTTTATTTGATATGATAAAGAAGAATGAGAGGTGACTAAAGTGAGAAATGTTATAACCAATGTCAAGAGGATCAGAAAGCAGGTTTTCACCGAGGTGGCTAATCTGGCTTATAATTCTGAGAATTTAATAGATGATATAGAGGCAATACCTTATAAGATCACACCGGGTGATACTCCGCAATATCTTGAAAGCATATACAGAGAACGTGCGATCACAAGTGAAAGAATAAGACTTGCAATGGGAATGTCACTGCGTCCGGAGGATAAACCGGTACATCTTACACAGGGAGTTGAAGAAAGTAATATTGCCGAGAAATATTATGAACCGCCGCTTATGCAGGTTATTCCGGCAGCCTGCAATGCCTGCGAACAGAATATATATGAGGTCAGCGATCAGTGCAAAGGCTGTGTTGCCCATCCTTGTATGGAGGTGTGTCCGGTTCATGCAATCCATATGGAGAATGGCAGATCGGTAATTGATAAGAATATTTGTATCAAATGCGGAAAGTGTAAATCTAATTGTCCATATGATGCTATCTCGTATAAACGCCGTCCCTGTGCTGACGCATGCGGAGTTAATGCTATCGTAAGCGATGAATTGGGAAGGGCAAAGATTGATGAGAGTAAATGTGTTTCCTGCGGAATGTGTATGGTTAACTGTCCATTTGGTGCAATAGCTGACAAGTCACAGATATTCCAGCTTATCCGTGCGCTGCGCTCCGGAAAGGACATATATGTTGCAATCGCGCCTGCATTTGTAGGTCAGTTCGGAAAATATGCAACACCTGATAAGATTAAAGCAGCATTATTAAAGCTTGGATTTAAGGATGTTTATGAGGTTGCCATGGGAGCCGATATGGGATGTATGACAGAGGCGGAGCACTATGTTAATGAGGTTGCAACCGGAAAACTTCCGTTTCTGCTTACTTCATGTTGTCCGTCATGGGCTATGCTTTCAAAGAAGCATTTCCCGGAAACGATCGATAAGATATCGAATGCTTTAACGCCTATGGTGGCTACTGCCAGAATGATTAAGAAAGAGCATCCTGATGCTTCGGTGGTATTCATCGGACCTTGTGCGGCTAAGAAATTAGAGGCAATGAGAAGAACTGTAAGAAGTGATGTAGATTTTGTCATTACCTTTGAGGAGTTAGATGCAATGTTCATTGCAAGGGATATAGAATTCGATGATTTCAGAGTCGGAAATCCGATGGATGATGCAACCGGTGCAGGTAGAGGCTATGCGGTCGCAGGTGGTGTGGCAAAGGCCATTGATGCGTGTATCAAAGAGTATTATCCGGATACAGAGGTGCATATTGAACATGCTGAAGGTCTTGATGAATGCAGGAAGATGCTCATGCTTGCGAAGGCCGGCAAGAAGGATGGATGCCTTATTGAAGGAATGGCTTGTCCGGGTGGCTGTGTAGCAGGAGCAGGAACTAATATCCCGATCAACAGCGCTATGGTT
>OMSZ01000207.1 GCA_900313855.1 uncultured Eubacteriales bacterium | reverse complement strand
GTTAGAGATACTGCTAATAGAATGCCCTAGGTGTCAAAACATGATGTCAGAGCTGCTTTATGGGTTATGAATTATTAAGCAGCTTATATGAAATATCAGATAAGAGAGGGAATGAAAATGTTACTTGCTTTGGACGTTGGAAATACCAATATTACGATAGGTTTGTTTAATGGGGATGAGATTGAGGGAACATTTCGTATGACAACGAAGATTCCGAGAACCTCTGATGAGTACGGAATTTTTTTCTATGATCTGCTTCATAGCAGAGGACTTATAAGGGAGGTTGTCGATGCGGCGATAATGGCTTCGGTTGTGCCGGATGTAAACCATCACATAATCAATGGTCTTATCAAATATTTTAATGTCAATCCGATACTCGTTGAACCGGGGATCAAGACAGGGATCAAGATAGCGATTCCTAATCCTAAGGAAATGGGTGCTGACCGTATTGTGGATGCGGTTGCCGCTTATGAGATATACGGTGGACCGGTGCTCGTTATAGATTACGGTACCGCAACGACGCATGATCTTGTTTTGGAGGATGCTACCTTGGTAGGTGGAGTTACTTCACCGGGCATCAGGATCGCTGCACATGCTCTGTGGCAGGATGCGGCTAAGCTTCCAAAGATTGAGATAATGAAGCCTGATAGGGTACTTGGGAAGGATACGATCTCATCTATGCAGTCGGGTCTTATTTTTGGACATATAGGACAGACGGAATATATTATCCGCAAAGTCAAGGAGGAAGCAGGGCTTGATAAGATGACGGTGGTTGCGACCGGAGGACTTGGTAAGATAATATTTGACGAGACGGACAGCATTAATTATTATGATCCTAATCTGACACTCAAAGGACTTAACATTTTATATCACAAGCAGAAATAACATTTGATACCGGATCTTTGTGCCGGTTATGTGTTACGCTTTGAACGGAGATTATCTATGAGCGCCAATAATATTGATTGGAAGGACAAGTTAATATTAGCTCCGATGGCAGGTATTACCGACCTGCCTTTTCGATTGCTGTGCAAAGAGCAGGGCTGTGATATTTTATATACCGAGATGGTTAGTGCCAAAGCGATCCTTTATAAGAATCGTAATACTGAACCTCTTATGCATTATGAGGAGCGGGAGCACCCGATCGGTCTGCAGCTTTTTGGCTCTGATCCTGATATAATGGCTGATATTGCTGCCAGGGTGCAGGATAAAGGCTATGATTTCATAGATATTAATATGGGGTGTCCGGTTCCAAAGATCGTCAACAATGGCGAGGGTTCGGCGCTTATGAAGGATCCGGAGCTTGTTGGCAGGATAGTTTCATTAATGGTAAAGGCGGTAAATGTTCCCGTGACGGTGAAGATTCGAAAGGGCTTTGACGCCGATCATGTTAATGCGGTCGAGATCGCAAAGGTTATCGAGGAAAGCGGGGGCTCTGCGGTTGCGGTGCACGGGAGACTGAGAAGTGAATACTATTCAGGAAAGGCTGACTGGGATATTATAAGGCAGGTTAAGGAGGCGATGTCGATCCCTGTTATCGGTAACGGTGATCTGCTGACGCCTTTTGATGTTATAGAAATGAGAAAGCAGACGGGCTGTGACGCATTTATGATAGGAAGAGGCGCGAAGGGTAATCCGTTTATCTTCTCGCAGATGAAAACGTATTTTGACAAAGGCTATGTTCCGGACAGACCAAAGCTTTCTGCAATTGTAGATGTGATGCTCAGGCATGCGAAAATGATGGTGGAATATAAAGGGGAATACTCCGGGATACATGAGATGAGAAAGCACGTTGCCTGGTATACCACAGGCTTTCCTAATTCATCAAAGCTTCGAGACCGGATCAATCATGTGGAAAGTTATGAGGAATTGACGGATATGCTTTTAGACTGGAAAGCGGCTGTCAGTGGCATGGACGATAAATAATATCCGGAATTTTGTGCTGCATAATTAATGCTTCCTTTTAATATACTTTATTGTTATTTAATATGACTTAAGGTGGTGTCGGTATGAAGGAGAAGCATAAAGTGCAGTATGTCATTATTGTCTCGGAAGTGAAGTATCAGACAGCGGATAACAATCAGAAATTCCTGCAGCTTTTATTTTGCAAAGCTGTAAATAAGGTATATAGATTTTTTACGGGCAGCAATAAAGGAGAGCTTATAATCACAAAGGATTTCTGCCCTCCATTTGAGGGAGTTAGGATCGTTAACAGAGGTTATCTTAAGAAGGACAATAAGGACAATTCCTCGTTAATGAGAAAGCTTGGTGACTATGATCTTTCTGAAGCGGTGGTGATAGCAGATAACGATACGGCTTCGGTGCTTGGTATTTCGGATGTTTTCTTTAGGGCAGTAAAATATGAATTAACGCGTAATATATCATTTATTATGGATAAGATAAAGCAGCGCTTTAAGGGGGATGAAAGCGCTGCTTTGGTTATATCGGGAAGCGGTTGGGAGATTAAGGAGCTATACTTAATATTAACTACGGTTAAAAATTATTATAAAAAGATTGACATCATTACAGATAATGAGACCATGAATTTTAACAGACTCATAGAGGCGGTGTATGATGAGTGGGGATTGATGCTTCACCGGTATTCAATAAAGGATTATCACGGTGAAAAAAAGGATTTTGTTCTTTATCTGGTCAGAAGCTGGAATGACAGATTAAAGAGGATAGTACCTTTTTCGATTGCATATGTGGTTGAGGAAAAGTGTAGTATCAACAAATGTCTTATGCGGGAAAAAAGGGACATGGGCATGGAAGAAATTTACAGTGGACTTTCCTACAGGACTGAAAGTGGAGAAAATGTACCGTTTGGAGTGCATCTGGCATGGCAAAAACCTGTCATTTATGAAAAGTTTCATGTTTCTGTCATTGATATTTGTGAGTTCTAATGTTACAATAGATCTATATACGCATTAGAAGGTGTTTTGGAGGTGTGCATATGATATATGTCAAGACTGAGGATCTGAGGGTTGGTATGCGTCTTGCAAGACCGATCTACAATAAAAGGGGTGTACTTTTGTATGGCAGGGATGATCGCCTTACAAAACAGGGTATTGAAAGTGTTAATAATTTCGGATTGATCGGCCTCTATATTCTTGAACCGGCTGAGCCGCTTCCGCCGATGTCGGACGAGGAGATGGAGTTTGAGAGATTTCAGACGATGGCTGTTTTTTCTATCAAGGAGTCGCTTGATCAGATAATGAATGGTAAGGCGCCTAAGCAGCTGATGAATCAGGCGGACGAGCTTATCAGAAGATATGGTAAGCTCAATCACAAGATTCATTTTAACCAGAATCTCAGGAGTCCTGAGGATTATGTGTACAAGCATTCGCTTAATGTGGCGATATTGGCTGCGCTTATTTC
>OMSZ01000205.1 GCA_900313855.1 uncultured Eubacteriales bacterium | reverse complement strand
TAATTATTCAATAACATCCGTCTACCCTCTAAGTCTCTCCTGCAATTCATTAAGATAAAGCATCGCCTTCATCGGAGTCATATTAGACAGATCAAGAGCCTTAATATCGGCAACAACACTTGATTCCTCAACATTTTCAAATAGTGAAAGCTGCCCTATTGTCTCACCCTTTTTACCGCGCCCTTTTTTGTTTTTATCATCGGTTAAGATCTGCGGCATAATATCAGCTGCGGATGTAACATTGATATCATGGTCTGATAGTTCAGCCGATATTTCTTTAGCTCGCGATAAAACAACCTCCGGAACACCCGCAAGCTTTGCGACCTGTATTCCATAGCTCTTATCAGCTCCGCCTTTGATGATCTTACGAAGAAATACAATATCATCACCGGATTCTTTAACCGATATACAATAATTATTGACTCCGGGTAATTTTCCCTCAAGCTCTGTAAGCTCGTGATAGTGCGTAGCAAATAATGTCTTTGCGCCAAGCAGATCCTTAGAGCTTATATATTCAACAACCGCCCAGGCAATTGACAATCCATCATAGGTTGAAGTTCCGCGGCCGATCTCATCAAGTATAAGCAGACTGTCAGGGGTTGCATTTCTTAAAATATTGGCAACCTCGCTCATTTCCACCATAAATGTACTCTGCCCGGAAGCCAGATCATCCGACGCTCCGACACGGGTGAATATTCTGTCAACTATACCTATATCAGCAAATGACGCAGGCACAAAAGAACCGATCTGAGCCATCAGTACTATAAGCGCAACCTGACGCATATAGGTCGATTTACCTGCCATGTTAGGTCCGGTAATTATTGAAAGTCTGTTCTCATCGTTATCGAGATATGTATCATTTACAATAAATGAATCATTTGCAAGAACCTTCTCAACTACAGGATGACGACCATCTTTGATATCAATCCTTCCTTCGGTATTGATCTGCGGTCTTACAAAATGATTCTTCTCGGCAACATAAGCAAGTGATGCAAGAGCATCAAGATCCGCAATTATTTTAGCTGTTTTCTGAACTCTCTTAACCTCTGCTGCTAATTTATCCCTGATCTCACAGAAAAGATCATATTCAAGTCCGAAAAGCCTGTCTTCCGCGCCTAATATCTTTCCTGCGATATCCTCTAATTCATCAGTTGAATATCTCTCAGAATTAGCAAGCGTCTGTTTTCTGATAAAATAATCAGGTACCAGTTCCTTATATGAGTTGGTAACATCAAAATAATAACCAAAAACCTTATTAAACTTAATTTTAAGATTCTTGATCCCCGTAGACTCACGTTCTTTTTCTTCCAGGCTAATAAGCCATTCCTTACCGTCTGACTTAGCGGATTTCAATGTATCGACATCATCATTATAGCCATCCTTTATAATTCCGCCTTCCTTAACAAGAATTGGCGGCTCATCTTGAATTGATATATCTATTAATTCAAAGAGATCATTTAATTCATCCAATTCTTCATCAAATTCATGAAGAATACCATCCGGAAAAACATGAAGAACTGTTCTTAAATGCGGCAATATTGCTATTGAATTCTTAAATGCAATAAGATCCCTCGGATTAGCGGTTCTTAGTGTAATGCGTGTCATAAGACGTTCAAGATCATATACCGTCTGAAGATATTCTCTTAGCTCATCTCTATCAATAACGGAATTATTAAAGGCTTCAATAGCATCATATCTTAATTCAATCCTTGACTTATCCTTTAACGGCTGTTCAACCATAGCTCTTAAATTCCTGCCACCCATGGCGGTCTTAGTCTTATCAAGAACCCAAAGCAGCGAACCACGTTTATTCTTATCACGCATGGTCTCGGTCAGCTCAAGATTACGCCTTGAGGCGCTGTCCAAAACCACATAATCTTCAACGTTATAGGTTTTTATATGATTGATATGCTCGATAGCACCCTTTTGTGTATCTTTAAGATAATATATGAGGCATCCGATGGAGCATATAGCTTCTTTATAATCCTTAAGTCCTAAGCCTTCAAGATTCATTACATGGAACTGATCCTTTATAAGATTCTCATCCATCTCAAAATCATAGTACCAGTCATCCATAACAGAGATCATGGTATGTTCTTTTTCTTTAAGATCATTTAGCCTGAAATGAAGTCCTGAATCTTCATCAACCGAAACCTTACTGTTAATAAGTATTTCTACGGGAGCAAATTTGTAAATCTCATCTATAACCTTTGAAAGAGATACTACCTCTGTTGTATAAAAATCTCCTGTTGTAATATCTGCAAACGATATACCGAATTTCTCATCATAATATATACTCATAAGAAAATTATTCTTAGCTTCTGTAAGGCTTGATTCAGAGAAGTTGGTTCCGGGTGTAACAACCTTAATAACCTCACGTTTAACCAGACCTCTTGCAGTCTTTGGATCTTCAACCTGCTCACATATAGCAACCTTATAGCCCTTCTCAATAAGCCGGTTCATGTAATTTTCATATGCGTGATATGGAATACCGCACATAGGTGCACGTTCTTCCATTCCACAATCCTTACCCGTTAATGTAAGCTCTAATTCTCTTGAAGCTGTTATAGCATCATCAAAGAACATTTCATAAAAATCACCTAAACGGTAGAATAATATACAATCCTTATACTCTTCTTTAGTTTTGCAGTACATTTCCATCATTGGTGACATGATATAGATCCTCTTTCTATTAAAATGCGGCAGTTATAATTTTATTCATTGATCCGCCGTAGCTTTTAATCTAATAAAATAAGCACATATGATATACACTATATTGTATACTATGCATTAACGACAACATCATATTGCATTATAATACGCAATTATGGCTTCGTCAATCAAAAAACAGCCCCCTAATATTGTGAATATAAAACAAACTAATAATTTTCGTGAAAAAAGGGTGTCAGTAGAACTAACACCCTCAATTTCT
>OMSZ01000415.1 GCA_900313855.1 uncultured Eubacteriales bacterium | reverse complement strand
GGTATATACATTCTTTTCTACATCCCCACGCGATACGGAAGGCTCAAATCCGGTCTGGGCAAGCACATTGGCAACACCATCCATTTTCTCAAGCTCAGCCTGAATGCTCTCATCGCCGGAAACATCTATTGTTCCACCTTCAAAGCCCATGATCTTTACAAGACTGTCGGGATCGGAGCCGAAGTTCTCCATCATGCCGAAACCAAGCAGCGTTGAAATTGTAAGTATCATGACTATTAATGTCATAACAATATTCTTACCAACCTCTCCAAATGTTTCCTTAAGGGAAAGTACGAAAGGAATCGGAAGTGGTGTCTTTTCAAATGCGAAATGATTCTTCTTGAAATTATGTGCATTTATTCCGCCGCGAAGTGCATCAAGCACTGTAATCTTCTTGTATTTTCTGCTGACGATCCTTGTTACTGCAAGTATCAGAAGTGACAGGATTATTACCGTAACAACTCCTGTTGCATAATTATTTGGCTGATTCCAGCTAATTCCTAATATCAGGCTCACGATATCGCCGAACTGCCTGCTTGTAAACAATGCCGCAACAACTCCAAGTGCCGCACCGATAAATGCTACCAAAACGATCTGAACTGATAACGCTGCACGAAGCTCGTTTGTAGTGTAGCCGGAAGCCTCAAGAATTCCCGTATTTTTCATATTACGCTGTATAAAGTTCTTGATGCTGAAAGAAATGATAATGATCGCGATAGTCAGTATGAGTACTGCAAACATGAGTATTACCGCCATTGCTATCATAGGAATGAACTGTGCTCCGCCACGCATCATCTGCCAATTTACTGCAAGAAATCTAAGGTATGACTTCTCCTGATTTTTCTCACTGTACGGTGTGATGTAATTCTTATAGCTTCCCGTAATCTCCTGTTCAAGCTCTGATGTAGTGAAATACTCCGTTTTGTCATTTGCATTGTAAATGTAATCGATAACGTTATCTGCCGCAGGCGCAAGCTCCGATTCGTCAATCTGACCTTTATACACAATGGAATCCATCACCTTCTCAGGCTGTTCATCAAGGAGTTTATCCGTCATTTTCTGCGAGATATACACATAGTAAACGGTTATATTCATTGAAGATGCAAAATACGGATCCTCGGCATATCCTGCAACATTAAAGTCATAAATCTTATCATTTAGCTTCATCTGAAGGGTATCGCCAATTGCAAAGCTTCCCTTTAAGAAGAACGGAACAAAGATATCATCATCTGAAAGCTTCGATGCATCAACATCTAAAACCTTCATCATTTTCTTATCCTGCTCGAAGCTCTCTGTAATGAACTGGTACTCCTTCCATTCGGAATCCTTTTTGTTTCTGTATTCGGCATAAGTTATTGTGCATGGCGTTGCCTCATAATCAACGATATGCTCGTTTTCATCAAACGCCTTGTCGGCACATTCCTTTTCCTCATCACTGTTTCCGACAAAGAGCAGCTCATGCGCTCCGTTAATCTTTGCAAACCTGTCGTCCATAACCCTGCCCATTCCTGCAAGGGTTGTAGCGCAGTTGAATATAAGAAAGGCTGAGATAAATGTCAGTATCAATAATGTAATCATGTCGCCTTTTTGTTTTTTCATATTGTTCTTTGCTATAAAGAATAATTTATACATATTGGCACCTCTTTTCCAAATAAATGATAAGTCCGTCTGTTTCGGGGGATTATTGTATTATGTAAACCGCACATCCTACCACCCCATATCCTGTAAGAAATCCTTGAGTTTCTTGTGTCTTGCTATTGCCTTATCCTTATTCGGGTTGCTGTCATCCTTATAATCACCAATGTACTCTCCAAGCTCAACCTCATCAGAGATAACACCATCCGCAAGATAAATGATCCTGTTCCCGCGTTCCGCCGCCTTGATCGTATGCGTTACCATCACTATGCTCTGACCTTCGCTGTTAAGCTCCGTAAGAATGTTAAGAACGTTCTCGGTATTAGCAGAGTTTAAAGCTCCTGTCGGCTCATCCGCAAAAAGGATTTCGGGATCATTTATTACGCCTCTTACAACCGCTACTCTCTGCTGTCCGCCGCCGGATAACTGTGCCGGAAACTTGTTGTAGTCCTGCTCGTTAATCTCCACTTTGTTAAGGAGCTCCTTCGCCTTTGCCGCAAGCGCCTTTCTGTCCTTCGTCTTTAAGAGTCCGCTTACCATTACATTGTCAAGGGCGCTCATTGTATCATTCAAATAATTCTGCTGGAAAACAAAACCGCAGTGGTCTCTTCTAAACTTCGCAAGCTTGTCATTAGAGTATTTCGAAATGTCTGTATCTCCGTAAACCACACTTCCGAGTGTCGGGCGGTCCATGCCGGATAATGCGTACAAAAGAGTACTCTTACCGGAACCTGAGTTACCCATTATAACTGTGAAGTCTCCCTTGTAAACCGAAAGATTTAAGTTCTTTAATACGTGCTGCTGCACCGATTCATTTGAAAATGTTTTTGATAGGTCTGTTACTTTTAATATTGTTTCT
>OMSZ01000202.1 GCA_900313855.1 uncultured Eubacteriales bacterium | reverse complement strand
CCGGCTCTGTGATCTTCTTATCCATGAAATCCTTGATTTTACAATTCTCAACCTTTTTGTCGGCCGCCAGACCGTATCCAACCCACATATCGAGGTCACCGTAATCACCCTCCCACATTTCATAGAAAAGATCCGGGTGACTCTCATCCGCAAATATCATAACACGCTTATGAGTCTCTATAGTCGGAAGAACGTTCTTATTCTTACCGCACACATTCAGCATTTTGATCTTTTCGGGACTAACCCCCATCTTATCGGCAAAGCTTCCAACCCAGTTAAGCATCTCGCCGCTGTTATATACTTCTACTCCACTTGACCCCATAACACTTACCTCCTGCCTGCAATTTAAGATGTATATATTTTAACTCATTTATATTGTTTTTACAAGTCATCGAATGCCAAAGATAACACTTGCCTTTATCATCATCCATCCCTATTTTACCTTAATCTTGCATCATTTTTCTTCAAAAGTCTTCCGTTTTTCACATAAAAGGTCTGTTGAAATATCATCGTATCCTTATCTCTCGGATTGACATTACCGCCAAAGCAGAAATTCCCGAGACTTTATACGATATATCTTCCCTTATATTTCTCCACGCCCTGGATAACATGCGGATGATGTCCTAACACAAGATCTGCTCCTTCGCTTATAGCATACCGCGCAAGCGATTTCTGATCACTGTTAGGATAATAATCAAACCGGCTTAACCTTTCTCAATCTTTATAAGCTCCCGGCACCTGTTGATCGCCCCGTAAAGCTCCTGCTTTCTGACAAGAGCAATATTACCCGGCATATCCTGCTTCATAAATGCCGCAAAGCCTTTATCCTCAATCCTCTTATAAAGCTGTTCAACCGCATCACTAACCGTAACCCTTCCGTTCCATACACTAAGCTTTAGATACTTTATCATATAAGCGATCGCATTAAGCTGCTCGGAATCGACAAGCTGCTCCATATACCTTAGATCTACCATCTCTTTATTGACTGATATCCCGTCAAGTCCCATCACTTTAAGCTTGATCCTGTCATTTCTCGCAAATGCCGCATCATGCCTTACAACTCTTTCAAACGACGGTCTTAATGCCTTATCTATCCCATCAGAAAAAGCTATGCCGTCAGCCGGCTCATCAGCGGTAGATTTGAATACCTGCATCCTGTATTTCTCTGCTTCACTCTTAGCCTCTTTGGTTATCTCGATCGGCACATACTCCTTCATCTGAATGATATGATCAGCCTTATTGAAATATGAGCCCGAGCTTCCCGCAACAAGCACAGTCGATATACCGTAATCAGTATACAACTCAACAACTCTGTCGATAAACGGAATGATAGGCTCCATATCTCTTGTCACGACCTTCTGCATCAGCTCATCACGAATCATATAATTAGTGGCCGACGTATCCTCGTCCATCAAAAACACCTTAGCTCCCGCTTCGATCGCCTCTATCGTGTTGGCCGCCTGCGAGGTGCTGCCGCTCGCATCCTCAGTATAAAAGCTCTTCGTGTCCCTGCCGCCCGGCAGATTGCGGATAAACATCGATATATCCGTCTTCTGTATACTTCTTCCATCCTCTGCACGAAGCTTCATCGCAGTAGCATCAGTGATCACATATTCCCTGCCATCACCGGCAATATGATCATACACTCCAAGCTCTAACGCCTTAAGCAGCGTGGACTTGCCATGGTAACCGCCACCGACGATAAGCGTAATACCCTTTGGTATACCCATGCCCGTGATACTTCCCGCGCAGGGAAGCTTTATAACAACCTCCATGCTTTTGGGTGAAATAAATGGTACCGCATCCTTTAGCGGAAGCATAGATACCCCTGACCTCCTAGGAAGCACAGAGCCGTTAGCAACGAAGGCGGCAAGCCCCAGCTTTTCCAGATTATCCCTGATATATCTCTGATCAACCGCAAGATCGGCAACCTTTTTAAGAATCTCCGGTCTGTAAGCCCTTGAAAACAACGTCTTCTTCACACATACAGGAAGAAAATCAAACAATATCTTCTCTAATTCTCCAGAATTGATCGTTCTTCCGTTAGCCGGAAATCCGACCTCTAACCTAAGCACGATATTACCATTATCAGCATTTATCTGACATGCTGTTCTCTCTAATATTTCCTGCCCGGGATTAGTAACACTTATAAGTCCGCTTTTGCCTGAGCCCTTCGCCTTAAAAGAATAATCCCTCACCTGTCTTGACATATTACGCAGCAAATGATCCTCTAGGGCAATCCTCTTATCCTTAGTATCATACAGACTCTTATCAAAGCCCGCCTTATTCCCATCAATCCACACAGAAAGCTTAGATGGTGACGCAAACGGATCTCCCTGAACATGATCTATTGAGAGCACGTAATCAGCAAAATCATACTTTCCCCTCGTATCCTTATATGCCGGATAACCCTTATGATCAATTCTTCTTAATATCTCACGTAATTCATTCTTATCCATATCAATTAAAACCTATGCTCTCTTTCTATTATCGAAAAAAAGGTCAGAACGGATAAGAGCCAGAGAAAAACTGCAACTCCAACAGTCAATACCAGACGGTTATTTCTTTTATCTCTTTTTTTAACTTCTTTATCATCCGACTTTTCTGCTGCTTTAGCCATCAAACCTTTAATCTCCTAAATCTTATCTTTTCCTTCTGTCATTCCTGCCGCGATAAAATGCTTCTTTATCTTTGTACATCTTCTCATCAGCCCGTTTGAATACCTCTTTGTATTCGTGATCCGTCTCAGGATCAAATACTACTCCACCCTTAGAGATAGCCAGATCATGCTCATATCTGACATTTTCCTTATTAAACACCGCTATCTCCTCATCGAATTTTCTAAGGTACTCATTAATATCCTTATCATCCTCATTCTCAATCACGACAATAAATTCATCTCCACCGATACGATAGACATTCTCAGCAGAAAAGACCTGTTTGATAATACTTGCTGCATCTATTATCAGCATATCACCATATTCGTGTCCCAGATTATCATTAACACTCTTTAGTCCGTTAACATCAAAAACTACAACAAAAAAATCCGCCATACCCTCGGAGATCTTTCTTTCTAACATATTAACCTCATCCATGTAGGCTGCTTTGTTACCAACACTTGTCATGGCATCGGTGTACGCCTGTGAATGCATATATGTAAAATACTCCTTTATCTCAAGCGCCATCATATTGATACTCTTTGCAAGTTCACCTATCTCATCATTAGACTCATAATCAATGCTTGTATTAAGCTCTCCTCTCGCAATCTTTGAAGAAGCCTGTGTAAGCGCATGTATCGGTCTTACGATAAGAACCAACACCCTTATGAATACTATACTTACTATAATGAAGACCACTATAAATACCGCAACCATCTGAATGATCATCATTGTACGTTCACGCATCAGATCCTCTTCTCTTATCAATACGCCAAGTACCATATTATTATTAAGATTAGCAGCTG
>OMSZ01000069.1 GCA_900313855.1 uncultured Eubacteriales bacterium | reverse complement strand
TGCTTCGTCAAGAGTTTCCGAAACGTATTTGCCGTTCTTCTTTCTCTGCTTCACGCACTCTGTAAGTAAGTATTCTATCTGTCCGTTCACCGAACGAAAATCGTCCTCTGCCCATGCGGCAATGGCGTCATAGAGCTTCGCACTAAGGCGGAGAGGCACCTGTTTCTTCTCAGCCATTAATACAGACTCCCTGAATTAACGACGGGCTGAGCATCATGATTACCACAAAGAACTACAAGCAGATTGGAAACCATTGCCGCCTTACGCTCCTCATCCAAATCTACCATATTACCTTCTTTGAGTCTCTCAAGTGCCATTTCAACCATTCCTACAGCACCGTCAACTATCATCTTTCTGGCATCGATGATTGCTGCAGCCTGCTGCCTCTGAAGCATTACAGCTGCAATCTCTGTTGCATAAGCAAGATATGTAATTCTTGCATCAACTATCTCAAGTCCGGCATCCTTAACCTTTTCCTGAATCTCTTCTTTGATACGGTTAGCAACAAGCTCCGTAGAGCCTCGAAGACTTCCGTCATCTGCCTGACCGTCGCCTGTTGTATCAACATTATCGGTTACATCATATGGATAAATCTTAACAACATTTCTTACAGCCGCATCACACTGTAACGAAAGATATTCCTTGTAATTATCTACCGCAAATACAGCCTTGGCTGTATCATTAACTCTCCACATAACTGCTACTGCAACCTCTACAGGATTACCCAGAACATCATTGACCTTCTGCTTGCTGTTAGAAAGAGTCATAACCTTAAGTGATATCTTCTTACTCATAACCGCTGCTGCTGTTTCTGCAGTCTCAGCAGAAGACTTAACCGAACCGCCGTTAATATCACCACTCTGTCCAAGTCTTGTTCCCGCTGCCGGATTAAATGCTGTCACAAACGGATTGACAAAGAAGAAGCCGTCGCCCTTAAGAGTTCCTACATACTTACCAAAAAGTGTAAGCACCAATGCCTCATTGGGCTTAAGCACCTTAAGTCCCAAGAAAAGAATCCAGCCAAGGAATAAATATATTCCGCTAATAACCGCAATCGGACCATTACTCATTGTACCACCATAGATAATGCCTATTGTTGCCACAACATAAAGTGCCAGTGTCAGGAAAAGCATCAAACCTCCGGTCTTGTGTCCATTAATTAGTTTCTCCTCAATAATCTTATTGTCTTCCATAATTCATTCCTCCTTCATATTGTGAATAAGAACGCGATTGCACAACAACGATAAAATCTTAATAAGCTTCGCAATCTCCTCGTATCACATCATGTATCACATCGGGTATCATATCGGGTATCATATCGGGTATAACATCACATCAATGATATACAACCGCTTCTTTATGATATCACTTTGATATCATTATAATAACACATTTTTTACCAATGTCAAGGACGAATTTGCCATTTTTCATCAATCTCTTATAATGCCCCATGCCTCAATCAGTTTATCAAGCTTCCATGCCGCATTGGCAGGACTTGTTGACGGAAGACATATACAAGACCTCTGTATCAACGGTTCTGTATATTTCTTATACATCTTCTCTGCAGTCTTGCCATTAACATATATGTTCCTTATATCAGCCATCTTTAGAATCGGAGACAAATCGTTGGCAATTACATTTTTAATTGAAGAATCTGACGAACCCGTGATATCACACGAAGCGATTACGTCCCACGCTGCAATATGATTACGCAGAAGAAATGCTTTCTTATCTTCAATAGTCTCAGGAACTTCCTGACCAAATACTGCTGCTAACACCTTCCAGTATCTGTTCTGAGGATGACCATAGAAAAACTTAGTCTCTCTTGATTTGACAGACGGAAAGCTTCCCAATATTAAAATCTCTGAATGCCTGTCATATACAGGCGGTATCGGATGTTGTATCATAATATGCCCTTATCCTTTATTGTATCCTCATTTCCATTATGTTCCATACTCTCCACGTACTCAGCAAGTGTCCAGCCTTTTTCATCACATTTCTCCTTAATCCTTGCAAACATGTTACATGATGGCTTTACAAGTTTGATTATCATGAATGAAATTATCGTGCATACACAAAGTATTAATAAAACGAATACGATCATATCTCCGAAGGACTCAAACATAGGCTCCGCTCCTGTTTTTGATGCACCCAGCACACAGGCTACTATAAGCACCCCGATCAAGGCACCGCCTAAGGTTGATAATACTACTGTTATGATCTGCCTTTTGTAACTGTATTTCTTTGAAAGTCCGGTCATAAAATCTTCATCAGACAACTCCCCTTTGCCTTTATTAATGAGTCTCTCATTTTTCTTCTCATACTGTTCAAGTAATGTTTTGGGGAATTCCGTCTCCATATTCGCATTTATCATATCCCGCATCGTAACCTGTTCAACCTTTGGTTCACGGATCGTTCCATATCTTCTGTAATTGATAGCAGCCCGGATCACATTATAAATGATACAGTAACCACCGGATATTACAATTAACACCAATCGGTCAACATTTAATTCAACACGGTCAGCAAGTATGCCGCAAAGCACCCCCACAAGCACTATATATCCAATTGTTGCCCATACCTTCAACTTATCGTAAGTCTTATATGATATTTTTCTTTTTCTTAGCAACGGGATAAAAACCACAAGAATCATCTCACTCAATATAAAGCCTGCTAACATTCCGCATAGATAAGGCATTATGTCCGTTCTTCCAAAAAAGAATGACTCACCCTCATCAGCCAAAAGACCGTCTATCAGACTAAAGAAAAATATGATCGCGCTTAACCCATATACCTTTCTTGCAATTCCAATAACAATGTCACTGCCCGAATATCTGTTGTAAAACTCCCTGCAGAACCTGTCGATGTCATTGCCCACTATACTTTCCACAGGTTTTCCCGCCTCCTGTGCAGTAAGCATGTTATCCATAAGCTCCATAAGCCATTCATCTGCAAGCTTTTCATCAATTCTTTTTGTGAATCTGTATGACTCAATAATAGAAAATGCTTCCGCATATTCATCATTTAACTTATCCTCGTAAGCATGATAACTCAAATTCATAGTCCTGTCCTCCTCAAATTTTATTCTAAAACGTATTAACAGACATCTTTGCCTGTGATCCTGTTATCGAGCATCAGACTTGTGCACTTAGCACCGCATCAGCACACTCCGTAATCCTTTTGTAATTCTCCTTAAAGCCTTCAAGGTACTTTCTGCCGCTATCCGTGATTGAATAATACTTTCTTATCGGTCCAAGCGGCGATTTCGCCTTGCGGCAGGAAATGCAGCCGTTCTTGTCAAGCCGTGTCAGCACCGGATACATGGTACCTTCGGACAGGTCATGGAATCCATAACCGTCAAGCGCCTGCAATATCTCATAACCATAGGTCTCACCTTGTTCTATTATTGCAAGCACGCAGCCCTCTAATATTCCCTTCATAAGCTGTGTATCTTCCATAAGCATCACTCCATTTTATATTTATTGCTATATTACATGTTCTTTACGCCACTTAAAAGAAAATAAATATACGCCCACTACTTTGTATTATCAAGTAGCTTTTTAATAAAATACCACAGCTACTTTGTATTGTCAAGTAGCTGTGGTGATTTTGTTAAATCATCATTATTATCCTATCTACCTAATGAAAATATTTCTTCAACTTTGTTCTTTGACAATGCCTGATTGACAAGTTCGCTTTTTCCAACAACGGTCTTTTGGATAAACCCTTATCCCATTACTTCCTCAACACTCTTTTTGAGAATTTCAACAGCCTTATCACATTCCTTCTCTGTGATTATAAGCGGTGGAACCATACGTATGATACGGTTAGATGTTGCCGTAACTAAAAGCTTGTTCTCCATAGCCTTAACCTTGACAGCAACTGCATCAACATCATTAAACTCAACACCAACCAAAAGACCTAATCCACGAACCTCTTTAACATCAGGAAGTGTCTTTAACTTCTCTCTGAAGTATTCACCCATCTTCTTTGAGTTCTCCCCGCATTTATCCTCGATCATCCCATTAATCGCCGCGTAGCCTGCCGCGCAGCACACAGGGTTACCCGAGAATGTACAGCCATGTGAGCCCGGATTTAATGTCTTTGCGCATTTTTCAGTTAATACTACGCCACCAAGTGGAAGTCCTCCTCCTAACGCCTTTGCCATAGAAAACGCGTCGGGACGAACGCCGTAATGCATCCATGCCATAGCCTCACCACATCTGAACCACCCTGTCTGAACCTCATCGAATAAAAGAAGTATATCCTTTTCATCACAGAGCTTTCTAAGTCCCTCTAAAAACTCCTTTGTCGCAGGATATACACCGCCCTCACCCTGACAAGGCTCTACCATAATAGCAGTTGTATTCCCGGTAACAGCTTCCTTAAAGCTTTCAAGGTTATTGAATTCCGCATATTTAAAGCCCGGCACATTCGGATAAAAGCCCTTCTGAATAGCAGTTTCCGGCTGACCTGTTGCAGTAAGTGCAGCAAATGTACGTCCATGGAAGCCCTTCTTTGCCGTAACTATCTCATAATGCTCCGGACCATACTTCTCAACACCGTACTTACGAGCCATCTTGATCATTGCCTCATTAGACTCACTTCCGGAATTCTGGAAGAACACTCTGTCAAATCCCGTAGTCTCACATATAAGCTTGGCAAGCATCGCCTGCGGAACATTATACGGATAAAGACTTACATGCATTACCTGCTCAGCCTGCTCTTTAACCGCGTCAACAATTCTCTTGTCACAGTTACCCAAAGAATTAACAGCAATTCCCGCATAAAAATCAAGATACTCATCACCGTTGGCATCCTTTACATAGCAGCCTTCTGCTTCCTCAATAACTATCGGAAAATGATATCCGATATCAAGGAGATACTTATCCGATATCTCCATAATTTCCTCTTTGCTTAATCCAAAATCTTTACTCTTCATTATCTTTATCCTTCTTTCTCATTATTTGTTAAACGAAATAATTATTAATAGTAAACGGCTTGTGTTTGCAGTTATTGATGTCAACTGATAACATACGAACTGATATATAGTAGGCGAACAGCTCGAAACCTCAATTTCTCATCTCAACCTCAACACGATTATATGGAATCTCAATACCATTCTCATCAAACGCATTCTTGACATTTTCCCTCAGATCCCATAAGCACGACCAATAATCAGATGTTGATGCCCACGCACGTATCGCAACAGTCATACCACTGTCATCAAAGGAATTGATAAAAACATCCTTAGGCTCGTTGGCAAGAATCCTGTCATCGGACATTAGAACGGAGAGCACCACTTCTTTGAGCTTTTTCATGTCGGTATTGTACGCAACCGGAATGGTAACTTCAAGCTTCCTCTTTGCCTCGCTCGTCACATTGATAAGACTGTTATTGGTAAGTAATCCGTTAGGTATAACTATCATCTTATTATCATGTGTAAGCAGCTTAGTATAAAAAATATCAATAGCAACAACCGTACCCTCGTTATTCTTATTATTCTCAACTATGTAATCACCCACCTTAAAAGGCTTGATCAACAAAATGAGCACTCCACCGGCAAGGTTTGAAAGCGCCCCCTGAAGCGCAAGACCTATAGCCATCGAAGCCGTTGTAAGTATTGCCACAAAGCTTGTAACTTCAAAGCCAAGAATCGTAGCTGCGGTAATGAATACCAGAATATACCCCACAATTCTTATAACAGATAACAAAAATCCTGCAACAGATGTATCTATCTTAGACTTATCAAAACCTCTCTTGGCAAGCTTCACAAGCAGACCTGTTATTTTCATTCCTATAAAAATGAAAATAAATGCCGCAATGACACTACCTGATTTGTTGATAAGCCATCTGATCACTTCGTCTATCGTCTGCTTAACTATACCGACTGACTGCTCAACATTAGCCGCTGCCGCCTCAACCGAGATTGTATCTGTTTTCAAAAACATAATGATCATCCTTCCTTTACAAAAAGGCTGCTACCAAAGTAACAGCCCCTTAAACCATTAATTATCCTACACTCTTAATTACCGCTATCCTTTGCCGCAGTTTTATTCTTTGCTCCACTGCTCTTTGCAGCAGTACCCTTCTTAGCAGTGCTTTCTTTTGCAGTACTTTTCTTTGCAGCGGT
>OMSZ01000244.1 GCA_900313855.1 uncultured Eubacteriales bacterium | reverse complement strand
CAGAGGATCAGAGCACAGAGGATCAGTCTGTAAGAGAGATTCTTTTAATACTTGACAATTTACATTTGACCCAATATAATATGGTCAAAGATAACAAATAGCGACATATTCCAAAGGAGGTACAGACTATGGGTTTTTATGATCAGAGCATAATGACAGCAACAGGCGAAGAGATATCAATGAAGGATTATGAAGGAAAGGTTGTCCTTGTTGTAAATACAGCGACAGGATGTGGATTCACTCCGCATTACAAGGATCTCGAAGCTATGTATGAGAAGTATCACGACAGGGGATTTGAGATCATTGACGTTCCCTGCAACCAGTTTGCGGGACAGACTCCGGGTACGGATGATGAGATCCATGAGTTCTGCCAGCTTAAGTACAACACTCAATTTCCACAGATGAAAAAGGCAGATGTTAACGGTGAGACTGCAATTCCGTTATTTAAGTATCTGAAAGAGCAGAAGGGGTTCGAAGGTTTCGGTAAAGGTCCCAAAGCGCTTGCCATGAATGCGATGCTTAAGAAGATTGATAAGGATTACAAGAACAATCCGGAGATTAAGTGGAACTTCACCAAGTTTGTTGTAGATAGAAAAGGAAATGTGGTAGCAAGGTTTGAGCCTACAGAGAAGATGGAAAATGTAGATAAATGTGTAGAAGGATTACTATAAGGAGCAGATTATGGCACAGGAATACGAGCAGCTTTTAATTGAAAACCAGTTATGCTTTCCGATGTATGCTTGCGGAAGGAAGATTGTTGCGGCTTACAATCCGTATCTGAAACCTCTTGGGCTCACATACACACAGTACATCGTCTTCATGGTCCTGTGGGAGAAGGAGAGCGTTAATGTGGGACAGCTTGGCGGCATACTACATCTGGATGCCGGGACACTGACCCCGCTTCTCAAGACCCTTGAAAAAGAGGGATATGTGACAAGAGAACGTTCAAAGGAAGACGAGCGTGTAACGATAGTGACTATCACAAAAAAGGGGAATGCTCTTAAAGAAAAGTGCAAGGATATACCGCTTGAACTCAGTAAAAAGGGATCTCCCTTAACCGAAAAGGATACAAAGGAACTGTACAGACTGCTGTACAAATTTCTTGAAGGTTCTCCGGGCAGATTATGAATTTCGTAAGTCTGCAGTGGAGTTTTATAGGGGGGTTAAAGGATATGACAAATTATAAAATGGACAAAACGACTGATCAAAGAGAAAAAATTATAGTCAGGACGAGTATTATCGGCATTATTGCGAATGTTCTGCTTGCTGTATTTAAGGCTGTTATTGGGTTTGCAAGCAATTCCATTGCCATCGTTATGGATGCAGTAAACAATATCTCGGATGCGGGCAGCTCACTTATCACTATAATCGGAACAAAGCTAGCCGGTCGGGAGGCTGACAAAAAGCATCCGTTCGGATACGGACGGATCGAGTATATGAGCGCAATGATCATATCGGTTATCGTATTATATGCCGGTATAACATCGCTTACGGAATCCGTTAAAAAGATCATAAATCCTGATACTCCGGAATATTCTGTAATCTCTCTTGTTATCGTTGCTGTGGCTGTTGTTGTAAAGATAGTTCTGGGACGATATGTAAAGACTGTCGGGAAAAAGGTCAACTCTTCATCGCTTGTCAATTCAGGCGAGGATGCTACTCTTGATTCGATAATATCCGCTTCAACACTTCTGGCGGCGGGGATTTTTCTTGTCTTTCATATATCTCTTGAAGCTTGGCTCGGTGCGATTATTTCAATCGTAATTATAAAATCCGGCTTTGATATGCTGAAAGAGACCATTTCCCAGATCCTCGGAGAACGTAACGATCCTGATCTTGCCAGAAGTATCAAGGAAACAGTTACATCATTCCCTGATGTTCAGGGCGCATATGACCTTGTACTGAACAATTACGGTCCCGATGCTTGGAACGGTTCGGTTCATATAGAAGTTCCGGACACCTATTCTGCGGATCAGCTTGACCAGCTTATACGAAGCATACAGATGAAAGTCTATACAGAGTATCAGGTTATCCTGACAGCAATTGGTGTTTACTCCGTGAATACAAAGGATGAGGATATCATCGCGGCAAAAAAGAGAGTTACGGAAATAGTATTCTCACATCCCCATGTATTACAGATGCATGGTTTCTACATGGACAAGGAAAAGAAGACCTTGAGATTTGATGTTGTCATCAGCTTTGACGCTAAAGATCGAAGAGCTGAATATAAAGATATCATTGATGATGTACAGAGAAATTACCCTGGCTATCAATTACAAGTGGCAATGGATACAGATTTTTCGGAAGAATAGAATATTTGAGGAATCATCGCAATCTGTCTTGGAGGTTTCCCATAATATTGTTAAAATGCTTGAATTATCGTTGTCAGGATGGTATCCAACTTTACATATCCATAGTTTTTAGCTATAATACAAGCAAATTTGCAGTTGACTCATGTTAATGCTTTAGTCACACTTTTTTACACTATTCAAAAGGGGGATTGAAGAGCGTTGAAGGTTATAAGAAAATGTATTGCTATACTTATGTGTGCGGTATTTGTTTTGATAGATTTTAATGCACAGCCTGTTAAAGCAGCAGGTAATGATGATTTAGGTTTACCAATAGATGCGGATCATTTTCCGGATCCGAATTTCAGAAAATGTGTTGCAATTAATTCTGACACAGACGGAAACGGCTATCTGGATCATTATGAAATTCTTTATACCTGGAATATGTACTGTGAGAACAGTGATGTTTATTCCATCAAAGGAATAGAGTATTTTCCTTATCTGAAAGGTCTTTGGTGCAAAGGAAATCATATCACAGAGCTTGACCTGTCAGGTAACCCTGACCTTGAGGGCGTCTGGTGTTCTTTTAACGATCTGACTGAAATCGATTTTTCTCCATGCAAAAAGCTTACATGGGTATATTGCTTTAATTGTAAACTTGAAAAACTGGATTTTACTAATAATCAAAAACTTGCTTATCTTGAATGTAATGCTAATCCGAATCTTAAGGAAATAGATGTATCTCATAATCCGGAACTGGAGAATCTGTTCTGCAGCGAATGTGCGCTTACAGAACTTGATGTATCTCATAATCCACTTCTTTGCGAACTGACTTGTTTTAAAAACAATCTTAAATCACTTGATGTATCCCATAATCCATTGATTAAAAGACTTGATATATGGTGGAATGAAGAGCTGGGGGATGTAGATGTCTCCAATCTTCAGGAAATGCAGTACTATAATATCGGTAAGACAGCTGCTAAGCATGTAAATATTAAGAACAATAAGCGTCTGTTGGAATTTGTCTGCAATTATAACGATGGCATTACATCACTGGATCTGTCTGGTAATCCCGATCTGACATATCTTGCGGTAGAATGTGATACAAAGCTGAAATCACTCGATGTATCCCACAATCCTAAGCTTTATTAT
>OMSZ01000374.1 GCA_900313855.1 uncultured Eubacteriales bacterium | reverse complement strand
TATCATATGAAATCTCCTGCTGCAGCTCCATTATCTCATCACGATATTTCTCTTTAACCTCTTCGGCTATCTGTCCCTCCATCAAAGCTGCGGGTGTTCCTTCCTCGGCAGAATATGTAAAAGCGCCAAGTCTTCCAAATTCCATCTCATCAATAAATTCCATAAGGTTTTGATGATCTGTTTCCGTTTCACCGGGAAAACCGGTTATAAGGGTTGTTCTTAATACAATATCGGGTATCTTTTCCCTTATACTTTGAATACGCTTAATGATCTCCTTCTTTGTTGTCTTTCTGCCCATTCTCTGTAAAATGCTGTCTTCACTATGCTGGAGCGGCATATCTATATAATGGCAGACCTTTGGATTATTCGCTATCTCATCGATCATTTCATCAGTTATCTCCTCCGGATAACAATAGAGAAGTCTGATCCAATGAAGATCATCTATCTTTGATAATTCACGAAGCAGTTCATGCAGACATTTCTTCCCATATATATCAACACCATAAAGGGTTGTCTCCTGAGCAATAAGACAAAGCTCTCTTATACCGTTGTCAATCAGATGCTTTGCCTGTTGGATCACTTCTTCCATCGGAACACTTCTGTAATTGCCGCGAACATAAGGAATAATACAATATGTACAGCGTTTATTACAGCCCTCGGCGATCTTCAAATAACCCATATAGGTTCCCGAAGCGATGCTTCGTTTATCTTTGATAGAAGGTAAATGAGTAAGCTCCGTAAAACATTCATATTTATGACCTGCAAGAACACTATCGACAGCATCAACGATCGATTCGATAGACATGGTGCCAAGTACTGCGTCAACCTCAGGAAGCTCTTTAAATATCTCCTTCTGATATCTTTGAGCAAGACATCCTGTTACGATCAGCGCTTTAAGTCTATGACCATTATCGCTTGATGGATCATTATTCTTTTTACCGGCAAGATCTTTGAGCTTACCGATCTCTATTATATTCTCAATACTTTCTTCCTTGGCATCACCAATAAAACAGCAGGTATTTACTACACATACATCAGCCTCTTTTTCATCATTGGTAATGCCATATCCCTTTTCCTGCAATAAAGCAAGCATGACCTCGCTGTCTACAAGATTCTTATCGCAGCCAAGGGATATAAACATAATATTTGTCATAGGTTCTCCGATCATATAATTATTATTACTACACTATTGATCCTTAAAAGGATTATTTATCCTTCCAATCAGCAGAAGTATCATTCTTATAGATTTCATCTGCCGATAACGTCTTGGCATATTCCTCTATGGCAGCGTCTGCTTTGTCCTTGCCATCAAAGGTAAAACCGTTATCAGAAGCAATTTCGTCAATAAAGTCCACTATATCCTGAGTTATTCCATCCTTTAAATAATAATAGTAGGTTGAACCATTTACTTTTACTTTTGAATAGACAACATCTTCTATATCATCGCGTCCACCGTCAGAAACCTGAGCCATAATATCATTTATAGGCTTAATTGGCTCCCCGCTTTCAGCATCATAGAAATCCCAGCCTGCATAATTATCCTCTTCTTCATATAATGTAACATATTCAAAATCTGCTGTCGGAACATATACAAGGCTGCTGTGAGCTCCGGCACCATTTGAGCCAAAATCAAAAACAACACCGGATTTATTAAATGTAGGATATCTTCTGTCCCATCCATCCATAACAAATGTAATTATCAGCTTTCCGTCTTTCTCAGTCATAACAAAGAATTCGGTAAATGCTGTAGCCTCCAACTGATACATAAAGCTTACGCCATAAGCTTTTTTGCTACCATTTTCAAAACGAGTGTATGAAACCTTTGATGTAGCACTATTTATCGGCTCCCACATTGTGTTGAGACTATCAAGAGTTTTGATGTCAAAAGAATTTCCTGCGTTAAATGCAGTATCAAACATAACATTTTTATTCATAAGCTTATCAGATATTGTTGCCTCAACCTCTCCGGCAAGAAATGAATCAAAAAGAACTTTTTCTGCGCTCTG
>OMSZ01000200.1 GCA_900313855.1 uncultured Eubacteriales bacterium | reverse complement strand
TACATTCATTTCATCTGCTGTCATGATTTATCCTCCCGATCTGATTTTGGGTAATTCAGAGATTGCGAAACTCTATGTACCTTTATATTGCATTATGCATACTATACTAAAAACATACATTTCACATTCTCTTAATTATCTCTGGAACAATTGCAGCAGCCCTTCCGGCCTGGCATTAGACTTCGTAAGCATCTGCAAAGCGCTCTGGCTTAATACATTCTGCTGCGTATATTCTGTAATCTCCTCTGCCATATCGGTATCCTGAATACGTGAAACGGCGCTTGTAAGATTCTCACCAGAAGTTTCAAGATTATTGATCGTATGATCAAGTCTGTTCTGATAAGCACCAAGTGAAGATCTTATGCCGGATATCTTGCTTACCGCAGCATCTATTCTCTCAATTGCCTTTACTGCATATTCATGCGTATATATGTTGATATTATTAACCTCTAAAGATTCAGCAGTAGTCTTATTGATATTAACATTAAATGTCTGTCCCTCGTTATTGCCGATCTGTAATACCATAGGACCTGCAGATAAAACTGTTATATTGATAGGATCAACTGCTCCGCTTTCAGGATCAACATCATATACCATCTTAAATCCATTCTTGTCTGTAACTGTTATTCTATTGCCATCCGCAGAGATAGTTGCAGTATCCTTAAAACCTACTCTCTTACCACCATCATCCGAAAAATCAACAGTCGCATCTGTTCCCCTGTACTCTGTTCCGTCAACTCCAAGCAGACTCTTTAACTGATCATTCTCAGTTTCGAGTTTAATGTACTGATCCGTTCCGTATTCCTGCGTCTTGACTTCTCCCGATGAAAGCTCATAATCGATTCCGACCTTACCCGCTGCATCACGAATACGTTCATTAACCTCTACGCCCGTCATACCTTCTGTAATTGCTATATCAAGACCGTTTATCTTAAGCGTTCCTGCCTGCTCCTTGGAAATAACCAGAACATCAGCAAGCACATTCATGGTCGTCTTAGCCTGCTGTCCGTTACTGTTTACCTTGATACCGTATACTCCGGGATCAATATCTCCACCTATCTCAACAATCGAAAGTGCATCCGTATCTGCATATCCTTTCTTGTTAAGCTCGCCGTTAAGAAGCTTTCTTCCGTTAAATTCAGTACTTTCTGAAATACGGTCAAGCTCATCCTTTAACTGCTCTATCTCAGCCTGAATAGCATCACGGTCCGTTTCGTCATAGGTTTCATTAGCTGCCTGTACGGCAAGCTCTCTCATTCTGGCAAGAACTGCATGTGCCTCATCAAGCGCACCCTCTGCCGTCTGGATCAGAGAAATACCATCATTGGAATTATCCACCGCTCTGTCAATACCTCTGAGCTGAGCCCGCATTCTCTGTGAAATTGCCTTTGCAGCAGGGTCGTCTGAAGACTTATTGATCTTATATCCCGAAGACAGTCTTTCCATAGATTTTGTAAGATTATTATTGATAGTATTAAGATTATTATTGGCAGTATAAGCCAGCGCATTATGATTAAGTCTCATATCCTCACCTCGTCCTTTTCTTCCAGTCCGCAAACATCCTTTTCTGCCCTGACTGTATACTCAAACAGGAATCTCCTTATTCCCGATGTGACAACCATCAAACATAACTACCGTTAACTATTATAGTTATCGGCAACAACGCCCATCAACTTAATAGCGGTAAGCAGTTGTTTTGCAACTCTGTAAAGTCTTGAGGTCTCAACCGTTGTCGATTCATCCGTAGTGTATTGAACAGGTCTGCTGCCATCGAGTCTTAAATCCCTGACCTCTGTACCGGCTTTAGCAAGCGCAGATCTTAAGGTCAGCTCATTCTCCTCTAATGTTCTCTGTCCGATCTCTTCCTCCGTCACAATATAGCCCTCTGCCTGATTACCTGAAATATGCACAAACGCTTCGAGCGCTCCATAACGCTTGGTATCCATGGTCGCTCTCACCTCACCGGCATTAGAGCCATCATGAAGAATAGAAACCTTCATAAGACTCACTTCATCTCCAACCACCAAAGGAACCTGAAAAGCATCCTGTTCAACCGCCCTTAAGGCTATCGGCATACCCGCATTTAGATACTTAAGCGACTGTATATCCTTAGCGGTTATCGTACCGTCAGCTTCCTTTTCATGAACTGCATTAGACAGCGCGGCGCGGAGATTCTCCATACCGTACATCACGTCTTCCTTGCTCTCAAGATTATCCAATATATTCGCTTCCTGCTCGGTGATCTTCTCTCTTCTATCCTTTGGAAGTCCGCTCTTTAACTCCCTTATCATGCCATAGACGCCATTCTCTCCATACATTACCTGCTCGGCAGCTAAAATATTAGTAACCGTGCTCTGCATGTCATTAGCCTCTAGCATCGTCGCAACCTCTTCCTCATAATTCACTGCTTCCTTAAGACTGTTTACGATCTCCTCGCTAACATCCATCTGACCCTCATAGGTAAATCCCGCTTTCATGAGATCATTGACCTCTTCAAGCTTCATATTGAGATAGTCAAGTCCCTGCATGTTCTTAAGCGTATTAGGATGCATATGTCGCAAAATGCTTCCTGTAAGCGTATCATTATAGGCTGTGTTGATCTGATCGATTATACTCTGCCTGTCGGTTGCGACATTAACCCTCTCGCCAAAGCTGTCATCAACAGAATAGTCCATACCTCTTACCTGTCTGCTCTTATCCGCAGAAAACAGATTATTAAGCGTAACCTCCTGTCCGTTCCTGACAATAGCACCGATATCCTTGCCATGACTCTTTTCAACCATATCAAGTAACCGATAAATGCCAATAAAGCTTGTTCTTTCTTCCTGAGTAATTCCGTTAGTCTTATCCATCTGATAAAGAAATTCGGAAAATCTCTGCTCATCCGTTATTCCTCTTATTTCCCGCTGCTGCATTATCTCCTGATTAAGTCCGTCTATCGTCATATTAAGAGGATTCTTATTCTCTCTTATAAGATTGAGCACTATCTGCGGTGTAAGTGTCTCAAACATCTGCTGAACCTTGGCATCAACAGCCTTTACATTGGCAATATTGATCGAAGTAAGCTCCATCTCATTATGCGCAAGGATCCTTATTGCTCTCTGATTCTCCTGATTGCGGTCAAGGTTCATATCCTTTAATATATCATCAACATTACGAAATGCTTCATTGATCGAATCACCCATATCCTGTCTCGGTTTTGTCATCATCGTTTCATAAGCCTGACCGGCAAGTGTCATCTTCATATGATTGGCACTGTCATAAAGACCGCCAACCGTAATATTCGGACGTTTAACAACCTCACCTAACGCATAGGCCGGCAAAACCTTCAACGCATCTGTTTCCTTAAGCGTCTCTTTAAGAAGATCTACGCCTTCCGGTATATCATGAAGATCATGAGAAGAAACCACGTTCTCATAATATGAATTCTCCTGATTTCTCAAGACCTCAACGATCTGTGAAATAGGTCTTGCATCAATATTGATATCCTTCCTCACAAGCCTGTTAGCGGCTTCTAAGGTCATGGATAATCTTATCTCCTCTAACTGCCTTCTTGCAGTAACAGCCGTAGGACTTGTCGACAGCATAACCCCTGCCCCTTCAGCAGCACCTTCGGTATCCGCGCCGCTTAGAGAAAGGCTTGCGCCCTCAACACCGGTATTAACGGGCGTTCTCATACGTTTAACATCGACATTTCTCATAGAGCTGTTATACAGATATGATATTGTTAACGGTTTCCCCTGATTAACCGCCATATCGATGGTCCTTGCAGTTATAGCCTGTATTTTCTCAACCAACTGGCTTGCCTTGTCATGCATTGTACTGCCGGAAACTCTGGCATTCCCCGGAGCATTACCCATAGTTATCTGCTCCATTATGTTGGCTTCGATCTGCCCATCCTGAATTCCTCTCTGGTTGATCGAATTGACCGCCATATACATTCTAAGTGAATCAACAGTAACCGGCAGCTCGTGACGAAGCATAAACTGCGCTCCCGAAATACTCTGATCAGACACAGTCATTCCGGCTGATTCAATTATTCCCGTCACCTGCGGATAGATATCATTCCACACCTGTTCATTAAGCGGAACCTCTTTCGAAGGTGCATCTTCATTGACACTGTTCTTTGCAAGTTCAAGATTATCTATTGTAATATTGAGATTATTCTTAATAAGATATATCATCTGCTCATCGGAAACACCGGTGTTTTCACCTGCCGGTATCTGATTGCCCGATGCCGCCACACGAGCCATCTTCGGCGCAGGTACCTTAACAACATATCCCTCGCTGTTAAGCCTCGAAACCCCCGGCTGATACATGTAATCCACAGGAGAAGCCTTACCCTCTCCCGTACCTGTAACATCGGTACCTTCACCGGTCTTTGGCGTATCAGTTCCGGCGATCAGGGTATTCCTTAATCTTCCTATTGTTTCCTTAACTATATCTCCTAACTGGTCATTTACCTCCTGCTGATGCTCACCTGAGCGGATCGTAACCACCATTCCAAGAAGATCAGATAATGTTGAATTGGTTACATCTATCTGCATCATGCGAAGCTTAGCAATCTCCTCTGTTGAAAGACTTCGCAAAATCTCCTTCTGATTCTCCTTAGCCTCCTTCTCATCTAAAGCTCCGTCAAGATTGTCCTTTATCATCTCCGAAAACTGCTCGGTACTTGTCATTACCTTAGCGCTTGTAGCCGCGCTTAACGGAGATTCCTGATCGGCAGGCTTAATGCCCATAACCTTGAGAGAAACCTGCTTTGCATCGGCATCCTGTATTTTCAGATAAATGGTATCTCCCGGATTAGCCTCTGCAAGATCTGCAGTCGCCTTTGTCTTTATCTGAATTCCGGAAAGCTCAAGGATCGGCTCTTTACCGCCCTGCAAAAGAGTACAGGCAAGAATATCCCCTATTCTGTTACCCTTTAATATACTGCTGTTAGATTCACCATTCTGTGCATTCATCTGCACCCCGCCTCCGACATTAGTATTTCCAAACATATTCTTTCCAATCTGATAGTCCATTCTGCCACCTCTTTCCATAACCGGATATTTATATTCTATCACTTTTTA
>OMSZ01000090.1 GCA_900313855.1 uncultured Eubacteriales bacterium | reverse complement strand
CCGCCGAATTCCATATTGCAACCGTATTTCTGGAACAAGGTATAGAAATCATATGCCTGCATTATCATATAGTTAAACTCAAAGAATGTAAGTCCCTTTTCCATCCTCTGCTTGTAGCACTCTGCCCTAAGCATGTTATTAACGGAAAAGCAGGCTCCAACCTCACGTAAAAGCTCAACATAATTAAGGTCTAATAACCACTCGGCATTATTGACCATAAGTGCCTTGCCATCCGAAAAATCTATGAATCTGCTCATCTGCTCCTTAAAGCAATCACAGTTATGCTGTATAGTCTCAGGCGTCAACATCTGCCTCATATCTGTTCTTCCGGAAGGATCTCCGATCATTCCCGTACCACCGCCGATAAGAGCAATCGGCTTATTACCTGCCATCTGTAATCTCTTCATAAGGCACAACGCCATGAAATGTCCTACATGAAGGCTGTCAGCAGTCGGGTCAAAGCCAATATAAAATGTTGCCTTACCGTTATTGATAAGCTCCTTTATTTCTTCCTCATCCGTAACCTGCGCTATAAGACCACGCGCAACTAATTCGTCATATACTGTCATCTCTATAATCCTTTCGTTTATTATTGATCAATGATGGAATAGTCTGATCTTCGTAAAGCACATAGCCATTCCATACTTGTTACATGTCTCGATTACATTATCGTCTCTTATTGAGCCGCCCGGCTGAGCGATATATTTAACACCGCTTCTGTGAGCTCTTTCAATATTATCCCCAAACGGGAAAAATGCATCAGAACCAAGCGAAACATCAGTAAGTGTATCAAGCCATGCACGTTTCTCCTCACGTGTGAATACCTCAGGATTTTCTGTAAAGAAATTCTCCCATGTTCCGTCAGCAAGCACATCCATATAATCATCACTCATATATACATCAATTGTGTTATCCCTGTCAGCACGTCCGATATTCTCCTTAAATGGAAGGTTAAGTACCTTAGGATTCTGTCTAAGATACCAGTTATCAGCCTTACCGCCTGCAAGTCTTGTACAATGAATTCTTGACTGCTGACCTGCACCGATACCGATTGCCTGTCCACCCTTTGCATAGCATACCGAATTAGACTGTGTGTATTTAAGAGTTATCATTGCGATTGCAAGGTCAATCTTAGCAGATTCCGGAATCTCTTTATTGTCTGTTACAACATCTGCAAAAAGCTCATCATTTATTACAAGCTCATTTCTTCCCTGTTCAAATGTCACACCGAATACATCCTTCTGCTCAACAGGTGCCGGAACATAGTTCTCGTCAATCTTGATGATACAATAATTGCCCTTCTTCTTAGCCTTTAATATCTCAAGTGCCTCAGGCTCATAACCCGGAGCAATTATACCGTCTGAAACTTCACGCTTGATAAGCTTTGCTGTTGCCACATCACAAACATCAGAAAGTGAAATGAAATCACCAAATGAAGACATTCTGTCAGCGCCTCTTGCTCTTGCATAAGCGCTTGCAAGTGCAGAAAGCTCTCCCATATCATCAACCCAGTATATCTTTCTCTCAACATCCGAAAGCGGAAGTCCCACAGCAGCACCGGCAGGGGATACATGCTTAAATGAAGTTGCTGCCGGAAGTCCTGTAGCCTTCTTTAACTCTTTAACTAACTGCCAGCCGTTAAATGCATCAAGCAGATTAATATATCCCGGCTTACCACATAAAATCTCAATCGGGAGCTCACTGCCATCCTTCATAAAAACTTTAGAAGGCTTCTGATTAGGGTTACAACCATACTTTAATACAAACTCATTCATCGTTTTTCTCCTTTTTAATTCTGTCTATTTCTTCTTCAATTATTACAACACTTATAGCTGCTAATACCAAAAACAGACCAGTAGATGCTTTTGATAAAACCATCCATACAAATGATGCCACAATTGAAACTATTCCAATTATTGTAACTATATACGTTTACATATTTACACATTTTTATTAATAATCTTTGTCTCATACTTACCAGTCTCTATATCGATATATCTGATAAATAACGAAACCTTGTTATCCTCATTAAGATTATTCCATACAAGCTCTGCAAACTCATTCATATCATTAGGGATATCTACAAGTGTCGGCTCACCCTCAAAGCTTGGAAGCGGATTACCGTCACCCATATATGTATGTATGAAATGCCCCTCCCCTGCTACCGGCTTTTCATAAGCAAAGGTATATCTGTTGCAGGCATCAGGATTACCGTTATTACTCTTAAGTATTGACATTGCATAATTATAATTACCGCCTTCAATATGAAGAATTCCTGAAATTCTCGGTGTATAATTCGGAGCATCCGGCTCAAACTCTCTTGTGCGAAGCGCCTGTTCAAATGTAAACTGCTTATTCATAAGATCATAAATGGTATCTGTCTGATCACCATTTGTTACAATAGTCTTATTGCCAAGTACTCTTACCGGAGCATAAATTATAAGACTGGGATCCTCTAACTTAGAAGGATCATATGCTTCTGTACGAATGCCTTCTCCCTCCTCAACAAAAACACGGTTTCTGCTATTCTCGCTTCTGCCCATTATAAAATAGGCTATAGCTGCATGCTTTCCATCAGGTGTTTTTCCAACAACGATACCACGTCCCGGATATGTCGTAGAAGAAAGTTCTGCTGCCAATGATCTCATTTCCATATAATTATCCTCCTTGTTTTAATATAATCAATCATCTAACGGATCAGAAATCAGTTCCGCAATATCATGATAACTCATACCCTTAGTAAGCTTATGTGTTCCAACACTTATTCTGTTGGCATAACCATGCTCGATAAGATAATCATCATATTTTTCTGCATTATCTATAAGACCTAATTCTTTTAGCTTAAGGCAAACCGGATACGAAGATGAACCCCTTGAAACCGTAATCTCAACTGTTTCCTTTTTATTATTGTTTTCTGCCTTTTCCGTTGTTTTCTCGGTCGTTTTCTTCTCGGTAGTCTTGGCTTTTGTTGTCGCCTCAGTGGTCTTTTTTTTCGTTGTTGCTTCAGTTTTCTTTTCTTCGGTTGTTGCTTTGGTTGTCTTTGCTTCTGTCGTTGCTTCCGTTGTCGCCTCGGTGGTCTTTTCTTCGGTTGTTGCTTCCGTTGTTGCCTCGGTTGTCTTTGCTTCTGTCGTTGCTTCTGTTGTTGCCTCAGTAGTCTTTTCTTCCGAATCCGCCATAGTTGTATCTGCTTCTGTTGTATTCTCAGAAACCGCAGCTTCCTTAGAATTATTATCCGGACTGTCTGAATTCTTCTTGTCGATCAGTTTATTGATAGGATCATTAGCTTCAACCATACCAAGCTGCTTAGCCTTCTCAATAATTTCCTCGTTAGTCATCTTAGCAGGAACATGCTCTCTGTAAGCCGCCAGAAAAATTATCGAAGCAAATATAATGCCAATACCTATTCCTCTTAAATAATATTTGAATTTCATTATTACTCTCCCTGATAAAGATCTATGACAAGCTTGACTTCGCCAACACCAAGACCTAATTCTTTTGCTATCTCTATAACAGAACGTCCGTTATGATACATTTCCAATATTATATCATTGGCATTGCCATCATCCTTAAAATCATTCTCTAACACTTCATCAAAATCAATATCCGCTTTATCTATCTCTGCAAAAATATCATCCATACTGCTACCAGCATTATCAAAATCAGCAAGATCAGCAAATGACGAATTATCCTCTGACGGTATATCTGCATCATTATAATTATCATTAACAGCTAAAGCTTCAAGCTCTTCTGTCAAAGATGATGTTGTCTTAGGTTCAGGCTCCTTATATACCGGTTCATTATAAGCCGGTGTTTCATAACTTTGAGCCTTTATGCTCTCAAGGTTTTTAATCTCTTCTTTGACTTCATTCTTAACACCATTAACATCCTGAACAGTACGCATGATCTCTTTCTGTTTGTCATCTAACATACTGTACAAAAACATTACTTCTTTGTGATTTTTTTCAATCTCATCACAAACGGCCACAGCATAATCACCTAATGCCATAGTCTTCTCATTAGCCATATTAGAAAGTGACTCATTTGTTTCATAGAGAATATCCTTAGCCTGTTTGGCAATTACATCCTCTATCTTTCTTTTGATGATCTGAAGCTCCCTCTCTGAAAATCTGTAATCTTCATCAATAGCCATCAGATCAATATTATAATTATCTTCTTTTTTAGTAAACTTTTCAGTAACAATAAAACTTGCGATAACAAATGCTATCCCTAACAATATCATTACAACAATAGTGACTGTCATTGATATTCTCCTTATATTTGAATATTGATCCTCGGAGGTTCTTTCTTTTTTGCAGACCCCTCTGCATTATCATCCGAAGAATCCTCATCATCATTATTCTGCTTCTTCTTTCTTTTTCTCGGATTGCTATAGGTTCCGTTACCTTCCTCCTTTGCATCATACTTATATTCAGTAAATGCATTCGGATCCTTCTGCACAACAGCCTCACTGTTATGCTGTATTTCCTTTGCAACCTGATTAGCAGCATCAGAATTTGCATTAAGTATTTTCTGCTGTTCTCCCTGTTTCTCAATACCGGCCGCTTCTGTTCGTGGCAGTAGCATTTGCATATCAATCGGTCTAATCATATATACACCTCCGATAATTCTTAATGATGATCAGAGTGGAGATGAAACCACCTCTGCGTCTTTAACCTTGAACTGACAATGATTGATGGCATCTTTAACCGGGAATACCCTGTTGGAAATATAAAGACATACACCGGGGAATATTGTCTGATTGACTAATATTTTTCCGTCCTTATTCTCCTCAATTTCCTGCTTTAGCTGCATATATTCCTCTGAATCACTGTCTAATTCATCAGATAACACCTTAAGCTGTTCGCCGGCCTGTTTGGCCATAACAAGCTGGTTAGGCAACAGCTTAGCACCACTTGCCATTTTCTTCTTAAGCGCCTCTAATGTCTGTCTATGTTCTATCAT
>OMSZ01000263.1 GCA_900313855.1 uncultured Eubacteriales bacterium | reverse complement strand
CCTATGCCCTCAACGCAGAGATACTCAAGTATCTCACAGAAATAATACCCGTAGCATATTCCTTCAATATCATTCTTGAGATCCATAAAATATTCCCTGATATCTCCACCTGCAAACCTATATGCATCATAGCCCTCATACAGATAAAAAACTCCGTAATTAAAAGGCTCTGTTATGCCGGAAAATGCACTGTTCATCTTTCGCGCTCCGTTAGCAAAAGCAGTAATCTTACCTCTCTCTTTTGTAAGTATTACCATACGTTTATCATAGTCTTTTACCGGGGAACTGCTTAGAATTATTCCCGTAAGTTCGATCTTCTCTTTCATTCTGACATCCCCGTCAAATGTTATTAAGACTCATTCCCTAAAGTCTTGCGGTTTGGGTCGCATCGTTCTCTGTACGAAACACTTCAAGGAGCTTATATATTAAGCCCGGGATTGAACTCCGTCTTAAGATAAGTATGTTACTATCAAATCTCGTCCTGTCTGTAGCCGTAGTTTTTCAAAAGATAATCGCTGTCTCTCCAGTCCTTTTTCACCTTTACCCAAAGCTTTAGATTGACCTTTGTATCTAACAGCTTCTCCATATCTCCTCTAGCCTGTGTTCCTATCTTTTTCAGCATCGCACCTTGTTTTCCGATAATTATACCCTTGTGGGAATCCCTCTCGCAAATGATTGTTGCGTCTATGTCAACAATTCCTCCGCTCTCCCTGTCCTTCATCCTGTCTATAACAACAGCGATCCCGTGAGGCACCTCCTTATCAAGACATCTAAGAGCCTTTTCTCTTATCATTTCAGCCACAATAGCCCGCTCCGGCTGGTCAGTTATCGTATCCTCATCATAGAACATGGGGCCTTCTTCAAGATGCTTAAATATAGTCTTGATCAGTTCATCCGTATTCCTGTCCTTTAATGCGGAAACCGGAACTATATCTGCAAAATCATGTATATTCTTATAAGTATCGATAGCCTTAAAAATCTCTTCCTCAGTAACACTGTCCGTCTTGTTGACAACAAGTATAACCGGAGTCTTGACATTTGCAAGCTTCTCCGCGATATATTGTTCACCCCGGCCGATATATGTTACGGGCTCAACCAGCCATAAAATGACATCAACCTCGTTAAGCGTACTCTCCGCTGCCATCAGCATATACTCTCCGAGCTTGTTTTTCGCACGGTTAATTCCCGGAGTATCAAGAAAAACTATCTGTCCCTCCTCACAGGAATAAACCGTCTGTATCCTGTTTCTGGTTGTCTGGGCTTTATTACTGGTTATTGCTATCTTTTGTCCGATCAAATGATTCATCAGGGTTGATTTCCCGACATTCGGACGACCGATTATCGTAACAAAACCGGATCTGTATTTATTCACGAATAATTTACCTCCGTCTTATCTAAGCTTAATACTATCTAAGTTCTTCAGGCAAGGGAACGAAGCTCTTTAAACAGCTTAGAATCCTTCTTTATCATTTCCTCATTTCCCAATGCTGCCACATAATTCTCTGATAATATCTCCTCTATATAAGGCGCTAATGCCCTGATCGCAGCTACATCACATGATAATATCTCATTTCTCTCCTTTTGCAGCTGCATATCATCAATGCCAAGAAGGTAGCAAGTAAAGCAGTAGCTTCCCTCAGCAGAAGGTGCCATAGGCATATCAATCTTTGCTATCGCACCTATGATATATTTTAACATATCTCTCTCGGTAACCTCAAAACCTCTGACATATTCTGCAGCGCCATGATATACATCATAAGTTCTCTTGAGATTCGGATCCCTGTAGGAGGTAAAATATGATTCTCCCGTACGGCTAAAGCTGCACATGCAGCCATAGGCTCCACCGGAAACCCTGACATTTAACCACAGATAGTCATATGAGAATATAACCTGCAAAACTGATAATGCACCTGTGAAGTCCAAGCCTGCATTTCTGTAATTACCACCCAGTGCTGCATACTGAATCTTGCTGGCTGTTTTAAAGCCCTCATTCTTTGCAACAGGTTCAATTATCTGGTCACCTTCATCCTGATGATCAAAATTAAGTCTCTCCTTAAGACTTATAACCGCTTTACCTAATCCTGCACTGATATCATCTGTTCCGGTATAAGAAATCATAAGATTCTCAGGCTTTGTAAACACCTTAAGAGCTGCCTTTAGGTTTTTGCATATACCATCATAGGCTTCGTCAAAATTCTTATTAAGCGATGAAATGAACTCATAGAAACCTATTCCTTCCATAAGCTCCTTAACATACGCGCCTTTAGACATATATGATAATACCCTTCCGGCCATAGCAACATGTCCGCTGTCCATTATTCCCATCTTCATCTGAGACGTCATCTCGGCAAGCAACTCCTTAAGCCGTTTCTTATTGGTTATATCAGACTCAAACAGGATCTCTTCCATCAATGAAAGAGTATCAGGAATGTTATCCACAAGAGTTTTTGTTTTTGCCGCAAAATATAAGCGATAACCTGAATCAGCCTTTAATGATCCGATAACATTGGTTGAAAAACCGATTCCTCCCGAAACTATATCTATCTCGTTGGCAAGCTCACCATAAGTGCGCTTCTTAGTATCTACTTCCTTATAAATGTTAGCCAACAGTGCTATATACGGCAGAAGAGCTGTCGGAACCTTATCAAGCATAAAATAATATCCCAAATACGCGATTCCATTAGTTGGGATCTCATGCTGTATAAGCTTAACACCCTCTATCTCCGTCTCATGATTTCTAAGCTTCATCGCCTCTTTGCCGATATCCTCGCGCTTTAACATCGGAATCTTTTCAAGCTCTTCCTTGGTTGACGGTTCTGACTGATAGTTAAGAAGCTCATTGGTCTTTCTTACTAACTCCTTTATCTCCTCTTTTGATAACGAAGCCTTATAATCATTAAGCTTTTTCGCTAACTGTCCGTCTTTTTCCCTGTTAAGTCCCTTCTTAGGAACACCGGTAACTATTGTCTTATGAGTATTATTAAGGATATATTTACTAATTATATCCGTATAGTAGCTGCTTTGAATCTTAGACTTTAAGAAATCAAAAACCTCATTAAACTTAAGGTAATTAAATGGCTGTCCATCGTCATATAACCAGCTGTTAAAAGCATTAAGACCGTACATAAGCCCTTTGGGATAACGTCCGTAATTAGCCTCTTTCAATTTGAATTCAAAATGATTGATCGCGCCCTTTAATACCTTTTCATCAAAACCGTTTTCAATTATATCCGTCAGGGTATCATTTATTATCCTGACAAAACGGTCCTTATCCTCTTTGCTGCAGCCCTTGGCTATTACAGAATATATAGGCTGCTTAACACTTTCTTCGAAAGAACTGAATACATCATTACTGATTCCTGCATCAACCAACGCCTTTTTAACAGGCGCTCCGGGAACATCTATAAGCGCGTAATCAAGCACCGTAAATGCAAGCCCCAACGTTCTGTCAACGCTCTCCCCGACAATTACGTTATAACTTAAATACGTATTATCAGTCTCATCCTCTTCATCTGACAACGGATATTCAACGGTTATTTCTTTAACCTCATCAAACGCAGGCTGTCCCTTGATGACTGAATCAACCTTTAGATAATCATAATTAGAAAGATATTCCTCATCAATATACTTAAGCTCTTTTTCCGCATCAACATCACCGTACAGATAAATGTAGCTGTTTGACGGATGATAATATTTCCTGTGAAAATCAAGGAACTCTTCATAAGTAAGCTCAGGGATACTGTCAGGATCTCCTCCCGAATCACAGCCATAGGTGGTATCAGGCAATAACGATTTCTGGATCTGCTGCATAAGCATCTGCTCCGGAGAAGAATATGCGCCCTTCATCTCGTTATATACCACACCGTTATAGGTAAGCTCATCATCCTCATTTTCAAGATGATAATGCCAGCCTTCCTGTTTTAATATCTTTTCGTTATTGTAAGTATTCGGATTAAAAACCGCATCCAGATACACATCCATCAGGTTATGATAATCCTTTGCATTAACTGACGCAATGGGATAAACCGTCTTGTCAGGATAAGTCATAGCATTAAGAAATGTATTAAGTGAGCCCTTCGCAAGTTCAACAAACGGATCCTTTGCAGGAAACTTCTTAGAACCACAGAGAACCGAATGCTCTGTTATATGAGCTACTCCCGTATCATTAACAGGTGGTGTGCGAAAGCCAATATAAAACACTTTATTCTTATCATCATTCTTCACATAAAGAACCTTAGCCTTAGTCTTATCATGCTCCAAAAGGTAAGCGGTACCATTAACCTCAGCAATATCTTCACTCTTAAGTAACGAATAATTCTTTAATTCCATTATGATTACCTCCGATATATCTTTGTTCTTATTAATGACAAAACAAATGATATTTATTCAAAGTCAACAGAATACAGTATACCATCTGAATAAGCAAAAGTCATTCGATTTATAAAAAAATATAAAAAAGGTAAGAGTTTTCTCTTACCTGAAAATGAGCAATAAAAAAGTAGCGCAGGGGAGATTCGAACTCCCGACACCACGGGTATGAACCGTGTGCTCTAGCCAACTGAGCTACCGCGCCACAAACGACTTTGCTAAGCTCGTCCTTAGCTTCAAGCCCGGACTTACTAATCGTCGCATCATACAGAAGCTTATCCAATCAGCCATCACCTTAGGCTTGGCCGCTTGGAGCTTCGTATTAAATGGAACCTACAGGGCTCGAACCTGTGACCCTCTGCTTGTAAGGCAGATGCTCTCCCAGCTGAGCTAAGATTCCATATGTCACTTGACACAAGTGATAGTATATGCAAAATCAGACAAAATGTCAAGCAGTTTTTTAAACTATTTTTTTACGTATTTTTTTACGTTAGGAAAATCCCTCTTCTCTTCAAAGGTAGGGTTGCTTTTGACATAACTCCTCATTTGGAAAAATACATTATAAGATATATTATTCCCAGTATCAAAAGAATAGGAATACCAAATGTTACCAATACCCAGAAGCCTATCTTGATCACAAAGAAAACAACTATTATCATTAAAATGAACAACAGTACAAGAACAACTCTTGCAAGTATCCCGGAAAGATCAAAAGCAAAATTACTATTAGAAAAGCCCCCCTGCTCTTTTGATACTCTGCTATCGCCATAACCGTTATCCTTATTTTTTGAAGAATGGTTCCGTACAGTCTTATTCCTGCCATCCTCAGTGTATTCATAATCCACACTGCGCTCTCCCGTCTGGGCCGCAATTATCGAGCGGGCAATAAGCATAGGCTTTCCAAGCTCCTCCAAAACCTCTTCCTCGCTCTTGCCTTTTCTTATCTCATCATCAATGTAATTGGCATAATAACTATATGAATCCATCATTACATTAGCCGGAACCTCTCCTGCCAACGCCTGCTTCAATTCATTCAAAAACTGCTCTTTAGTCATTATATCCTCCAAATCTTATAATGATAAACACAATACCACAAAACTACTTCGCCTGCAATACCAAAACCCTGTATTTCCCACTTTCGAAGGTCTGCCAGTTGATACTTGTATAGCGGAGACTTCCGTCAAAAAGGAACTGCATGTCATTATCATTCTCTTCAAAGTTTTCAATTACAGCCTCGTATCTGTCACTTCCATGCTGCATCATTTCCACGTAAGCCTGCTCCTTGTATTCCTCAAAGCTCTCAAAATACTGATTGTTATATACATAATAATTATACTGCATATCCTCCGCCTTGGGATAATCATCCCTTTCCCAGATATGATTAGCAGAAATAATCTCATCGGAAACATTAAAATACGGATGCATAACATTCTTGCCCTGATCCGGGAGCGGATCATCCCAGGTCGCATCAAGATGATACCATTTATCTCCTATTTTCACAAGATTCCAGGCGTGATCAACACCATCAGCAGTTCCAACTACCATCTTAGATTCAATACCGATACAGTCAAATAACAGCTTTAAGGCCTCAGCATATCCATTGCACACCGCATCCTCATTGACAAGTGCTCCATAGGCTCTGTATATATCGCTGTCGGCAGACTGCTCTGTATTCTTACTGTAATGACAATGCGACACCAGATAATCATGAAAAGCCAGCTCCTTCTCATAATCCGTCATTCCCTGCTTAATGACCGTATTGATTATCCCCTTCACTCTGCCATACAAAACCTTCGCCTCCGGATTCTCAACCGAAATAGCTTCATTATTCGTATAAGCCTTATAAACATAATAGTTTGTATTACGTTTCATACTGATGGTGACCTTCTTGTAATGCTCTCCCGCGCTTCCCACAAGCTGATAGGTCGAACCGCTTCCGTATATACCGTTAAGAACATGATTGATATTATCTATTTCATTAATATCCATATCCTTTAAGTAGACAGTAAATGATTCCGCCCCGCCTAATATCTCCTCATCCAGTCTCGCTGCTAATGTCTCGAGATCCGAATAGATATTTTCCTTTCTGAAATCCTTATCCGTATATGAGGTTACCGCTTCCGAAACCTTTGGAACACGAAAATATGTAAGTCTTATTATATACACTAATGCCGCAGCAACTAATGCTATACCTATTGCTTTTTTCATTCTCATGCTCCTTTCTACTAGGATAATACTAAATCCGATTTTACCATTGTTTGATGTCGCTTGCAAATTATATTTATTAACTATATAATGATATTGGTGTCAAAAGTACCTTTGGGCACCGAGTGATATACTAGTTGCCCAGTACTTCGTAATTTTCAAGGAGGTACCTTCATGATCAATAATATTCCTATTATTTTAGCTTCAGCATCACCACGAAGGAAAGAACTGTTAGAGCAGGCCGGCTTCTCCTTCACCGTAACAACATCAGATGCCGATGAATCCATAACCTACGAAACGCCTGAACATTTTGCAGAAACCTTAGCACTTAGAAAGGCTGATTCTGTATATAATAAGATCAAATCAGAATACAAAGACCAAAACTTTGTTGTCATCGGGGCAGATACTATAGTTTACTATGATGGTGAGATTCTCGGCAAACCGGCCGATGAAGACGAAGCATTCGATATGCTGACAATGCTATGTGACCGTACACATCAGGTATATACCGGTGTTGCTGTCATTTACAGAAATGCCCTTGGCAAACAGGTAGAACTGATAAACGAAAAAACAGATGTAACATTATATCCGGCTACCGCAAAGGAGCTGAAAGAGTATATCAATACCGGTGATCCTTTAGACAAAGCAGGCGCATACGGCATTCAGGGGCCGTTTGCGGTTCATGTAAAGGAAATCTGCGGTGATTACAACAATGTTGTAGGCCTTCCAATAGCAAAGCTTTATCAGACCTTAAAAAGTATGGATATAATCTCTTATTGATTCATTGACGCGATCTATCTCTGCCTTTAACTCACGGGCAGAGATAACTCTGCAGTTCTGTCCTCTTGTAATAAGCTGTATGAGACCGTCTGAAGTCGCTACGGTAACCTGATATTCCTTAGCAAGCTTATGTGTCAGCTTCTCGATATATGCGTCAGCCGTCTG
>OMSZ01000006.1 GCA_900313855.1 uncultured Eubacteriales bacterium | reverse complement strand
TTGTACCCCGACTGAGTATAGTTTGACATAACCCCCACCTACACCTAAGCTTAGAGGTGGGGGATTTCTCCGACTGAGTTAAAAACAGAAACTATATCATTTACGGTTCTTATTATCCCAGAAATATACAATTACAGGATCACCAACTTCAAAATTCTGATAAAGAGTTTTTGCAAGATCTAACGGAAGGTTAACACATCCGTGTGAACCGCTGTAATAATATATACTTCCACCGTATGCGCTTCTCCAGCCGGCTGCATCATGAAGTCCCTGACCTCCGTTAAACTGAAGCCAATAGGTTACCGGCGATTCATATTCATACTCATAGGTTGTAGTAGTTTTCTCTACCTTTTTACCCTTTTTGTTTTTCTTCTTGACTGTTTTGGTTACAGGCTTTTTCTCTCCACGAAGGACAGTCGGACTTAACTTATCCTGTATAGCATATAATCCGGTTGTTGTACCATGTCCGGCAGACTCATTACCGGAAACGCAATCACCCTCGGCAACCTTTCGTCCGTTCTTGTAGGCTATTACTCTCTGTTCAGAAAGATTGACTTCTACATATGTTGATCCGATATCATTTTCACCCTGCAAAGTTTTACCCTTACTGTTCCATACCGCCTCTACAGTCGAAGCTCTTCCTGCCGTAAGCGCTTTGTATAAAGCATCCGCCGTCTCGTCGCGATTAAGCTCATATCCGAAAGCTGTACCGTTAGTAGTTATCTTTCTGTCATTAAACGATGTGGTAAATGTTCTTTCTTTGCCCATAGTGTCATATTGCTCAGCAAGATCAAACACATATTTCGCAACCTTAGCTTTGGATATCTCATATCCGTCACCCTTTTTCTCTAACACAGCATCATAAAGATCCATACCGGGCTCTAACAAAAGATCATCCATCTTGATATTGATCACATACTGTGCGTATTCCTTCTTTGCATCATATTCCTTTACAAGCTCTTCGTTATCAGAATATATATTGGGAAGCTTATAACAGCCTGAATCTAAAAGATCCAATTTGGATTGTACTGAAGCCAATGAAGTCTTAAGGTTTTCATCAAATTGTTTTCTGTTAATGGTCGAACCCATTACCTCTTTAATTATAGAAAATCTTCCATCATCAATACCGATATACGCATCTTGGGGCTCAACCATATTCTTTTCATCGAGAAAATCCATGCCGGAAAGAACATCATCAAGCTTAGCCTGATCCCAAACACCATCCGCATCGATATTAAATTCATGAATATTAAAATAATTAACAAACCAAAGATATGGCTCCTGTTTTTGGAAAAGCTCGTCAAAAGAATCCCTGACTGTAACCTTTGAGTCAATATCCTTACCGTCAATAACATATTTATCAGAATTAATAGTATTGATCTCAAGCTTATAATTCTTATAAAATTCATCAAGAACATTCTTAGCCGCAGCTCTATCCATTCCTGAAACATCAATACCGTTAACAGATACATATTGATAAAAATGATTTGAGAAATATACGAAGCCTGTAATATATGCCGCGATTAAAGCTACAGCAATTATACACAGACCTATAAGAATACCCTTCTTAGCGCCGGAAGACTTTGTTTTTGTATCAACAAAAGGTTCATTGCTTACAGAATTATTAACCATTTGTTTATTGGATGAGACATTATTCTTTGAAGTATTATCAGCTTTCTTATCTGAATCATCCTTTTTGTCTGATGTTTCCTTCTTATCTGATGCCTCTTTCTTGTCGGAAACGTCTTTCTTATCTGATGCTTCCTTCTTGTCGGAAACGTCTTTCTTATCTGATGCTTCCTTCTTGTCGGATACATCCTTCTTATCTGATGCTTCCTTCTTGTCGGAAACATCTTTCTTGTCAGATGATTCCTTCTTGTCGGATACATCTTTTTTACTGTCCAAAGCATCCTTCTTTTCAGACACTTCTTTCTTTTCTGAATCCTCTTTCTTATCAGATGCAGCCTTCTTATCAGAGTCTGATGACTCCTTCTTTACTTTACCATCCTCTGCTGTTGCAGCACCTTCTGAATTTTTCTTACGCTCTTTCACAAGCGTCTGAAAATCATCATAGTCTTCAACAACAGTGATCACATCATCCAGGTCTTCTCTTTTCTTCTCATCCATCGTTATTAACTCCTACCTAACTCAAGTGATGTTTATTTAACTCTGTAAGCCTTAGAAACATCGGCTTTATTCAATGTAACCACAACGATCTCCGGAATATTATTGATCCGGAACTTCAAAGTATGATTACCAAGTCCACCACTTATTATCATATATTTATTATTGAATTCAAATAATCCCTTGTCATATTCCGGAAAAAGTCTAAGCTTAGGAGATATTACACCACCTATAAACGGTATCTGCATTATTCCGCCATGTACATGACCGGACAAGGTAAGCTTTGCTCCCCAATTCGCATAGTCTTTGAAATAATCCGGATTATGCGCCAGAAAAATATGAAATTCATTGTCACCGCATACGCCAAAACGTTTCTTCAAATGTTTCTTTGGCATTCGTACATCCTTCATTCTGGTATACATCTTAGGCGTTAAGGTAACACCAGATATCTTAATAGACTGCCCGCCTCTTTCTATGGTTTCCGTAGAATCATATAATCTGTGAACATCCGCAGATAACTGTCCTTCAAATCTTTCCCACATATCACCATATTTTTCGGGATATCTGCTTATTCTAAGCTCGTGATTACCCATAGAGAAATATACAGGCGCGATCCTGCTTAGTTCATTAAGAGTAAATGCTGCAAAATCCACATCACAATCAGGAATGCCGACTAAAATATCACCGGTAACCGCAATGATATCGGGATCAAGCTCTCTAAGTCTTGAAAACAATCTGCTGTTATTATTGCCGAAAGAAGCATTATGCATATCTGATACCTGAACTATCTTTAAACCATTATGGTTATCAGGTATGCCCGGATCTTCAATACAATAGCTTGTAACTGTTAATCTTCTGTTTTCTATGAAGCTTATTATGCATACCGCTACAAATGCAGCCAACAACAGTATACATACAAACCACAAGATATGCAAGTGTAAATTCATTAACTACTCCTTATTTTGTGTTTTTATGTTACTCATGTATATTAATAAAATCATGTAACAGATTAATAAATATATTCTTATACCTTTCTTCATCAACCGATTCAGCAGCTATAATATCAACACTGCCTATCTGATTACCATTCAATTCATAAATGATCCTTGCAACCGTTTCACCTTCTTGAACAGGCGCTTCATCTTTGATGATCTCTAAGCGCTTTGTTATAGATTCAGGAACCTCATCTCCAACAAGAACAGTTTGAAAAGCACCTGTTGTTTCTATCTTTAATCTGTTTGCCGTGCCGTTTTTAACAGAAATACTGTTCCCGTCTATAATCTTATCATCATTAATAATACCATCTAATACATTCCCGTCAATATATGGTCTGCAATTATTAAAACCATAATCCAAAAGCGTTGCAGCATCCTTATATCTGATATCCTTTGTTTTTGAACCCATTACAACCGCTATTAAAGTTGTACCGTTTCTCATTGCTGTAGCTGACATGGAAAAACCGGCTGCTGAAGTATAACCGGTTTTTAGTCCATTAGCGCCTTCATATTTTTTGAGGAATTTATTGGTATTGGCAAGCCCGAATTCCGAATCTCCCCTGGCCGTATGATGGATTATCGTATCCATCCAGATAGTTGTATAATCAGTAA